>JAILFF010000099.1 GCA_024697705.1 Ruminococcus sp. | reverse complement strand
CCCCCTTCCTAAGACTTTTGGTTTGCCCTCACTTGCGGTTTATTTCAATGCCGCTGTCAACGCTTCAAGATTCTTCCTCATTATAGAAATATAACTCGCGCCTTCTTTTATCTGCTCACTGTTCACCGATTGCAGCGAATCAAGCGCCGCCGTATCCGCAGATTTCTCCGAACTGTTCGCTATAACCGCATTGGCTATCTTCCCGTCGGAATTTTCAAGCGTGAACACCGTCTTAACGCCCGTTTCATCAAGCTTCTTTGAAAGGAACGCCACCGTCTCGAAGCTCGCTTCGGTCTCCGCCGAACACCCCGCAAACGCCGCGTAGTAGTCGAGCCCGTATTCGTCCGCAAGATAACGGAACGGGAAACGGTCGCCGACTATCAGCGTCCTATTCGGACACGCCGAAAGCTCGGACGCAAAATCCGCTTTCAGCTCATCTAACTGCACGATATAATCGTCGGCAGCCCTCGTGTAAACGTCCTTGCCCGAAGGGTCGGCTGCGGCAAGCTCGTCGCATATCGCACGGACAAATATCTCCGCGTTTCCCGGCGTCAGCCAGACGTGCTCGTCATACTCGGGAGCGCCTTCTTCTTCGTGCTCTTCCTCCTCAGCCTGCATACCTTCCTTGATCTCCTCTTCCTTAACGGCGCCGTTCTTTGCAAGCACATCGAGCAGCTTTACCGAACGGCACGAAGAGTTCGCAAGCGCGTCGTCAGCCCATTCCTGAGACTCTCCGCCCACATAGATGAACACGTCGCAGGTGGCTATCTTCGCGATATCCGCGGCGGTGGGCTGGTAGCTGTGCATATCCGCACCGCCTTCAAGCAGATAGGTGAGCTCGGCGTCGGCGGCTTTTTCGCCTAAGATATTCTTTGTCCAGTCGTATTCGGAAAAGCCCGTGCAGACTATGCTCAGCTTCTTGTCGCCGTTTTCGTTGATCGTTGCGGCGCTGCCGTTTACCGAGCCGCAGCCCGCAGCGGCAGCAGCCGTCAGACCGCAGAGCGCCGCGGCGAGTATGCTTTTTATTCTTATGATCGTCTTTTTCATACTATTATAATACCTCACTGTTAATACTATTCCTCGACCAAATTCGTGACAAGATTCGCCGCCATGGACACGAGTGCCAAGGATGACGACGAAGGCTAACTGGCGTTAGTCGAGGAGGAAGACGACGGCAATCGTGTTCAGGGTGGCGAAGATTGTCATGGAGTTGGTCAAGGGATAGTATAATAGCCCTCAGTCCTTGCAGCCCGAGCATTTCCCGATAAGAATGGTGCTGCTGTCTACCTCGAAAAGGTCGTTCGAGCGTATTTTCTCCATGATCTCGCGGCTTTCCTGCTCGTCCATGTGGCAGAGCTTTCCGCAGACCTTGCATTTCATGTGCAGATGATGTCCGCAGTCGGAGCCGTTCACTATCTGATAGACAAATGTTCTGCTGTTGCCCATGACCGTCCGCCTGACCTCGCCGCTTTCGACAAGCTCCTTTATCAGACGGTAGAGGGTACTTTCGCCGGGGACGGTCACGCCGCTGTCCGAGTTTTTCATACCCTGTTCGATCTCTCGCACGGTAAAGGACTTCTCGCTGTTGCACCGCAGAAAACCGAGAAGCGCCTCACGCTGGGCGGTCTTGTAAACTGCCATATGATCTGCCCCCATTTTTAAATTGAGAGTTATTCTCAATTCTGTATTATATCACACCGTAAAGCACTTGTCAAGCGGCGGCGGCAGGACAGCGGTTCATTTTACACTTTATTAATAAAAAAGCCGAAATTTCGCGCTTTCTGTGTAAATAGACTAATCTTTTTCGGCATTATTAGATGTTTTTTTAAGGTTTGTTCATTGACAAATATGTGATAATGTGATATAATAATTTTGAATCGTTGATACAAAAAATCGGACTTGTACAAAAGATGTTCCGGTTTTGGTACATATTAACGTATTTTCGGCTTACGCGATGCATTTATTTGAACTTATCTACAAATTTGATTTTTTTGGTGCTTTCTAAGGTTATTTTAAGCTTCTTATTTTATAATTAAATCATAGAAAAACACCCGATCAATTGAAAGAGAGGTGAGCAGTATGGCTCAGGAAGTTTTTAAGAGAACCGAAAAAAAATATCTGCTCGAAAGCGATACTTACGGAAAACTGTTATTCCTGCTCTTCCTGAATATGGAGCCGGACAAATTTTTTGAAAGCAATATTATGAGCCTTTACTACGATACCCCCGATTACCGACTTATCAGAACAAGTCTCGAAAAGCCGGTTTTCAAAGAGAAGATAAGGCTCCGCAGCTACGGCGTTCCGAAGGATACCAGCACTACTTTCCTTGAATACAAGCGTAAGTACGAGGGCATCGTTTACAAGAGAAGAACGTTTATGCCGCTTAAGGATATGCTTCGCTTTATCGACGGCGAGGACGTAGAGGAAAACAATCCGCAGATAGAAAACGAGCTCAGATACGGCTTCAGATACTACGAAGATCTTGAACCGAGAATGATGATAAGCTATCACCGCTATTCGTTCTTCGGCAAGGAGGATCCCAATCTGCGTGTGACTATCGACGACGATATTATTTACCGCGGCTACGATCTCGATCTGCGCGACGGCGTTTACGGCAGACAGCTCCTTAAAAAAGGTCAGCGTCTTATGGAGATAAAGATCCCCGGCGCTATGCCCCTGTGGCTGTCGCATATACTGGACGACCTTAAGATATTCCCGACTTCGTATTCCAAATACGGCACTGCCTACACCCGTCTTATGATGGAAGGCAAGCTCAACGGCAAGGACGAAGTTCGCGAGGAAGAAATCAAGAAGGCGATCTGAATTCCGACAAAAACAAAAAGCTCAGGCACACTGAGCTTTTTTATAGGGCTTGTATGTAAAATTGTGTAAATTATGTAATTATTTGTAAAAGGAGTGATCGTTATGATCAATACCGCAAGCATTTCCGACCTGTTTTCGCTTACATCGGGGAACATAACCGTTTCCGCGCTTCTCATCTGCACTATCTGCTCGCTGCTGCTGGGCGCTGTGGTAGCTTACTTTTTCACCCACGGCGAAAAGACCTCGAAGAGCTTCGCGCTGACGCTGGTGCTTCTGCCCGCTATCGTTCAGATGGTGATTATGCTCGTAAACGGCGACGTCGGCACGGGCGTTGCGGTAATGGGCGCTTTCGGACTGGTAAGATTCCGTTCGGCACCCGGCTCGGCTAAGGAGATATGCGCGATCTTCCTTGCAATGGCGGCGGGACTTGCCTGCGGCACGCAGCACCTCACTTTTGCCATACTCTTCACGCTCATTATCTGCGGCATCAGTGTGGCGTTCAAGAAGTTTGATATCAGCACGACCACTGACGAAAAGTGCCTGAGAATAGTTATCCCCGAGTCGCTCGACTACGGCAGCGTTTTCAACGACATTTTCAGAAAGTACACCGAGCGCTGCGAGCTTGACGAGGTCAAGACCACCAACATGGGCAGCCTGTTCAAGCTCAGCTACACGATCGTTCTCAAGAACGCTTCGCAGGAAAAGGCTATGATAGACGAGCTTCGCGAGCGCAACGGCAATCTCGAAATTGCCTGCGGCAGACCTGTTACCAAGGGCGACAAGCTCTGATCTGCGAAAGCTTTCAACAATGAATTGCTTAACGGCGGGGGGAAAAATTCTCCCGCTGTTTTTTTGCGCCGATTTTTCAACGATGTTTGTATAATCAACTTCCGCAGTCAATTTCGGACTGCATTATATTATGGATTACAATAACTTCCTCGTAGATTTCACAAATTTTTCACATAAAAATTTGCATATTAAGGGAAATAACGGCAATAATATGCTCCGAAAGTTACTTTTTTCGTACTTGTTGAAAAGTACGAATGTTGAAAACCTGTGATTTCAGCCGTGTTTTTAACAGTTTCAACATGGTTTTCAACAATTAGTGTGTTGAAAACCGCTTTTCAACAGTGCTTTCAACACTGTGTTGAAAAAAACGTGCAAAGGAGGCTGTCGGAAAATGTTGAAAGGGATAAATAAACAAATAATCGAGATAAAATGTACAAACAGTGAAGTTTTTGAAAAAGCTTTATTATTTGTTCGCGGCGACGCTGCCGATCTTCCGCGTGACGTACTGACCGATCGGGCGGAGGAGTTTTTCTTCGGAGCGCAGCAGCGCGGCGATTCACAAAAGCCGCGAAAAAAGCGGTATATCGCGCTTATGGCGGGGCTTTACACGGCGGGAGCGGTGATCGTCGGTGTGCTGATATGGTTCGGCTTGCGGCTTTGAGCCGTTTCCGAAAATAAAACAGGCTCGGGCATGAGCTTTGTCATACCCGAGCCGTTATTTTTGCGTTAATAAAGCTTGTTGTATATCGGCAGGAAGATCAGCGAATTTACCGATTCAATATCGAATGCGCTCGTTCCCGCTTTGAGAAAGCCCGTTATCGCTATGCACATAACAAGCAGATTCGCCAGTGCGCATACCAGTCCGAGCATTACTCCCGCGAAACGGTCGCCGCCGCTTGCCGCTTTCTTCTTCATGTCAAAGCCGAAAAGCTTGAATACCAGTATCATTATAAGCTGCATCAGCGCGAATATCAGGGCGAAGAGCACCGCCTCCGATATCGCCGTGACGAGCGGCGCGGCGTATTTTTCCTCAACGTAATCCGCCGCCGATTCGGGCGATTTGACTACCTTACGGACTGCCTTTGCAAGCTCCTCGTTGGTCATGGCGCCGCTTCGCAGAGCCTCCGCTATCTGCGGCGCCTGTTCTTTCAGCGCTCTTGCCGCCTGCTCGGGGAGCTGATCGCTGAATTTCTCCGCAAGCTCCTTAGCCCTCGCCGCGTCTATGCCGTATTCCTCGGCGGCGTCGCGGACAGCCTGTATCTTGTTCTCGTCCGTCTGGGAAAGTATCTCGCGAACGTAATCCTCGTCAAGCGACACGCCCTGCGCTTCGAGCGACTTTTTCGCCGCCGAAACGGGGTCGAAGTTCTTTGTCACCTTTACGCACATCTGCCGTGTTTTATCCTTAAGCAGACTGTCGTAGACCTTCGGCGCGAGCATACCCGAGCCGACATACGCTATCAGCGCCGAAACGCCAAGCGCTATAAGCGCCAGCAGCCGCCTTTTAAAGCCCTGCTTGAATCCCGCGAGCACCGGTATGAGCACCGCCACGACGGCGATGATATCAAGCACCAGTCCCGCACCTGTAAGCATATCCATCATATCGTTTCAGTCCTCCCATACTCCTTCGGTGTTTGAGATGAAGCGGGTAAGCTCTTCAGCCATTTCGTACTGCTCGGATATTCTCGGGTGTCCCGGCGTAGCGGCACCCGTGCGTGTGAAGCGGAAATGCTTTATGCGCGAGTCGGCAAGCTCGCGGGCTATCTCGTCTATCGCGTCGTCCCAGCCGCTGTCATGGCAAAGCACGGTCAGCGTGAGGATAATGAGCGCCTTCGGGTAATGCCCGCGCAGGCTGCGGATAATGCGCTTGTAGCCGTCCTTCCAGTATTCGCGGAAGGCGGGGTCGTTTATATCGGGGTCGCCCTTTTCGGCATTGTGAGCGTCGTTCTGACCGACCGCGAAGATCACGGCGTGGGGGATATATTTCGAGAAATCCCACTCGGTATAGCCGCCCTCCGCTTCGGGGAAGTAGCACACCTTGTCGTAGGCGGTCTCCATGCCGATGAAGTCGGGCGCGTGATACCAGCCCGTGCGGTCATAGACAGAGATGCCCCCCTGCGCGATGTTGTTTATCGCCGCGCCGAGATTGCGGGCGGTTATCATCGGGAAGGAGTACCATGCGTTGTCGAAAACGCCCTCGTGACCCTCGGGGTCGGGGGAGGCTACATGATCGGTCGCTTCGGTGACTGCGCCTGCCGAAACGCTGTCGCCGTAACATTCTATCCTGCGGCGGGGGAGCGGGTCGGCGGGAAGCACCTCCGCGCCGTCGTTCAGCAGAAAGCCCTTGAACTCGAAATAGTGCGCCGCGTCCTGCCTTTTGTAGAGCGTAAGGGTGTGGACGCTATCGGCAAGGTCTTCGGCGAGGGTGAGCGTTATATCGTTCTCCGACTGCTCAAACCGAACCTTGCGTGTTTCGCCGTCGAGCACAAAGCCTATCTCCTGTATATTGAAGAACTTATGGTTCACGATGATACAGCGAACCGATGTTCCCTTAAATCGCACCGTGACCGACGTTCCCGCGAAAACGAACCGCGGAAAGCCCTTGTAAAGCTCGGTGCGTCCCATATAGGTAAGCTCCGTGCGGTCGGGTGAAACGAGTATTGACATATATTTCCTCTCTTTCGTACTTTTTTTATATATTTAGAATTATTGTAGGGTCGGGGCTTGTGTCAAGTATGATAAGATAGTTTACAAACAGTACAACAACATGGTTTACAAGTTATCACAGAAATGTGATATAATTAAGGCACTAAACAAAATTCCGTAAGG
>JAILFF010000098.1 GCA_024697705.1 Ruminococcus sp. | reverse complement strand
TCACTCAACGTCTGCTGACGTTCTTTGTATTCGCGGATAAATTCTTCTCTCAACATGGCTTTGGTTCTCTCTTTCCAAGGCATTTTGACCACTCCTTACGGAATTTTGTTTAGTGCCTTAATTATATCACATTTCTGTGATAACTTGTAAACCATGTTGTTGTACTGTTTGTAAACTATCTTATCATACTTGACAGCTTGCCCCGACCTGTCACTAAATGACCTTTGTATTGCTATGCGCACATTATTTGCAAAATATCGCCTGTCTGAACTTCGTTCAGACCTGCTCTTTTGCAAATTAAAATCGGCAATTTCTTTGTTTTCGTACTGACTTGCTGAATTATTCGCTTCTGCTTTTTTGTCGGCTTTTCTCTAAATTGCCGATTTTATTTTTGATCTGTTCGCTTGTGCGTTTTTTCGGGGATTTGCTTTACCTGTTGGCTTTCTTTTATGCGCCTGCGGCGCATATGGGGCTCTGCCCCATGCCCTGCAAGAGGGGCGCTGCCCCTTTTGACTCCCCGCCGGCGCGAGCCGGCGCCGGATCCGGCATTATTCCCTCACTTGCGGTGTTCGTTTTTTATTCTTCCTCCGCAAGCATCTCTATCGCTTCGGCGGCTTCACTAAACGAGTACC
Source organism: Ruminococcus sp. (assembly GCA_024697705.1). GTDB lineage: Bacteria > Bacillota > Clostridia > Oscillospirales > Ruminococcaceae > YE71. The sequence continues at coordinate 8,830 of JAILFF010000098.1, read as the reverse complement.
CGCTCCGCACCAACGCCGCTTTCAGCTTTTGCATGGCTTTGCGGTCATCGGGATCGTAATACTTCATATATTTTTTCCGTGCAAGCGCCGCGGCACGTTCGGGCGCAGAATCGGTATACTCCGCAAGCGCCTGCTCGATGACCGCGGCAGGTATGCCCTTTTCGCGCATATACGGCTTCGCCCGAAAATACCCGAGCAGCTTGCCCTCACAGAGCCGCCGCGCAAGCATTTCCGCATAACGGCGGTCGTTCAGAAAGCCCTTCGCCGCAAGCTCGTCGGCGGTATCAAACGCGATATCCTCCCCGTAGGTACCCGTGAGCTTCTCCACCATTTCGGCGTAGGAATAGTCTCGGTAATCGAGAAGATACATCGCCCGTTCCCTCGCCTTACGCCTTGTGTCGGCAGAGGTGATCTCTTCGATCGCTGCGGCGGGAATATTCATTCCGCTTTTTAAGTTGAACTGCAACAAAATATCCGCGTTTATAAAGACAGGCTCGCCCTCATCGAGGACGAGCTTCATCGTTCTGCCTTTATATTGTTCAATGCTTTTGATTATCGGCATGAGCTGTCAGTCTCCGAGATTGCTGATATCCACGGGCGCGAAGCTCTCGAAATCGTCGTCGCTGCCGCCGAGGTCACTGTCGTCGGCGGAGTAGCCGCTTTCCGCTTCTTCGCCGCCCGAAAGTCCTGCCGCCGCTTCAGCCTTTTCTTCGAGCTTTGTCTTCTTCTTCGCCACCGCCTTAGCCGCGTCGCTTTCGGGATTGCTTTCCGCCATGAACATGGCTTCTCTGATCTTGTCCTCAAATTCCTTCATGATATCGGGGTGTTCTTTGAGGAATATCTTCGCGTTGTCGCGTCCCTGACCGAGCTTCATATCTTCGTAGCTGAACCACGCGCCGCCCTTCTTCACTATGCCGAGATCGACCGCGAGATCGAGCACCTCGCCCGTGCGGGAGATACCCTCGCCGAACATGATGTCGAATTCGCACTCCTTGAACGGAGGGGCTACCTTGTTCTTGACGATCTTGACCTTCGTGCGGTTGCCGATGATCTCGCCGCCGTCCTTTATCTGCTCAACTCTGCGGACGTCCATTCTTACAGAAGCGTAGAATTTGAGCGCTCTTCCGCCGGGGGTGGTCTCGGGGTTGCCGTACATTACGCCGATCTTTTCGCGAATCTGGTTGATGAATATAGCCGCGCACTCAGACTTTGAAAGCACCGAAGTCAGCTTTCTCATTGCCTGAGACATAAGTCTTGCCAGCTGTCCGACGTGCATATCGCCCATTTCGCCGTCGATCTCAGCCTTTGTTACCATAGCCGCCACCGAGTCGATGACGATGAGACCCACGCTTCCCGAGCGGGCGAGTACCTCGGCTATTTCAAGCGCCTGTTCGCCGCTGTCGGGCTGAGAAACGAGCAGATCGTCAAGGTTGATGCCGAGCTTCTGCGCGTAGGTCGGGTCGAGGGCGTGTTCAACGTCGATAAACGCGACGGTCTCGCCGAGCTTCTGCGTTTCGGCGGCGCAGTGCAGCGCAACGGTAGTCTTACCGGAGGATTCGGGACCGTACAGCTCGATGATCCTTCCGCGGGGGATACCGCCAATCCCGAGCGCCATATCGAGCGTCATGGAGCCTGTCGGGATAGCCGCGATATCGAGCTTTTCATTCGTGCCGAGACGCATGATCGAGCCCTTGCCGAACTTCTTCTCGATGTAGCTGAGCGCCGTTTCGAGCGCTTTGTTTCTTTCTTCCTTGTCGGTTATCTTCTGTACGGGCTTGACCTCGTTTTTCTTTTTCTTATCAACTGCCATTTCGGTAATACCGTCCTTTCGGATCATATTCGGGGGTCTTTCCTTTCCCCGAATATATTATATCATATTTACTGTTCCGAAAACGGAACAATAAGAAATTTTTTCAAGTTGTCTCCGAGCCTTGATTTTTGGGCGTTTCGGCGGGCTTGGCTTCCTTTTCTATCACAATGCAGGTAACGTTGTCCACTCCGCCGCACGCAAGCGCTCCGTCGATGAGGTTTTCCGCGGGGGATGTGGGAGAGTCGGCACTGTCCGTGAGGATCTCGGCTATCTCGTCGTCGGTGAGCATATCGGTAAGCCCGTCGGAGCAGAGCAGCAGCGCACAGCCCGCGCCGAATTTAACGGGCTCGCAGGCAGAGGCGGCGATATTTACGCCGAACTTGGTCATGCCGATGAAATGCGTCAGCGAATGGTGGTCTCTGGGAGAAGGCTCCTCTCCCATTGCGAGTTTTGCCATAGCTACGGTGTGGTCGGAGGTAAGCTGTTTAAGACTGCCGTCCGCCCTGTTGAATAAATAAATGCGCGAATCGCCGATCCAGTAAGCGTAAGCCGATCCGTCGCGGAGGCATACTGCCGTGAATGTCGAGCCGCCCGCAAAAGCGCGGCGTTCTTGTATCATATCGCACACGTTTGAGCTTGCAATGCAGCAGACCAGGTTCATCAGCGTGCCGAAGGTATCGGTATCGGCGTTTGTAAATTTCTCGCGAAAATCAGACAGAGTCCTCGCGGTGATCTCCGCGGCTGCCTCGCCGTAATCTTCGCCGCCCATGCCGTCGAACAGACCGAAAACGTGGGTTCCGTCGGTGGAATCGGTATAGCTATCCCTTTCCGACTCACCGAATTTGTGGATACATTTGCCGTCGGCGTAGAAGCTGTCCTCGTTGTTCGAGCGGACAAAGCCGACATCGGTGCCGTAGCTGACGCGCAGGATACAGTCTTTATCGTCGATCTCTTCCACATTCTTTGCTGAGAGAGAGGACAGCAAGGAGGTTGTTTCGGAATCGGCGGATTTGTCGCTGACGAAAAGTTTTTTAAAAAAGACAGATATTTCAGACACGGCAGACACCTCCGATAAATGAAAGTAAAGCTGACAGGGCAAACAGGAACAGGGCTTTGCTGCTTAGAACAGTTCGACCGTTTCGATCCCGAGAACATCGAGCTGTTTTTCAAGAACTTTCTTCACAGCCGCACAAACGTTTATCCAAGCCTTCTTCTTATCGGCGTCAGCCTCGTTCGCAATATGGCAATCATGATAGAACTTCGCAAAACAATCGGCAAGACGATAAGCGTCCTCGCAGATCATGTTCGGAGCCTTCTCGCGGTAAGCCATAGCATACGCTTCGCCGCTGAGCGCTAATTTCAGCAGCACGGCACGCTCGCTGTCGGTGTAAATGCCCTTGCTGTCAAAGCTTTCGGGAGCGCCGTTCTGATTGAGTATCGAATTGATACGCGCTACCGTGTAAAGCAGGAATGAGCCTGTCTTGCCCTCGGCAGCCATGAACTTGTCAAGGTCGAAGATGTAGTCTTTGGAACGGTGGTTGATGAGGTCGCCGAATTTGATGGCGGCAACGGCTACGCGGCGCGCAATGTCCGCCTTGTCCTCGTCCGCGGAATGGGTGGACTTGTCAACTATGCCCTTAGCGTAATCGTAGACCATGCCGTAAAGCAGTTCAAGCCGCATAACGCCGCCGTCGCGGGTCTTGTAGGGCTTGCCGTCCGAGCCGTTCATCGTGCCGAAGCCCAGGTGTTCGAGCTTTACGTTATCGGAAATAAGCCCCGCCTTTCTCGCGCAGCGGAACACCTGCGTAAAGTGCAGGCTCTGACGGTTGTCCACGACGTACCAGATCTCGTCGGGGTGCCATTCGTTGTTGCGCTGGATTATCGTCGCAAGGTCGGTCGTGGCGTAGATGTACGAGCCGTCGGTCTTCTGAATGATAACGGGCGGAATGTCGATCTTGTCGGTCTCCTCCGCAACGTCAACTACCATAGCGCCGTCGCTTTCGTGCATGAGCTTCTTTTCTTCGAGGATCTTCATAAGCTCGGGGATATATTTGTCGGAAATGCTGCTTTCACCGAGCCAGTAATCGAAATCGACGTTGAGCGCGTCGTAATTCTTCTTGATATCCGCGACAGATACCCTGATTATCTCCTGCCACAGCAGATTGTAGGCGGGGTCGCCGTTTTGCAGCTCGAAGGTAACGGTCTTTGCCTTCTGCTTGAATTCCTCGCCTGCGGGGGTCGGATTGCCGAGTTTGTCGGTCTCCTTGCTTTTCTTGCTGGCGAAGGGGTAAATTTCGTTGAGCTCGTCGGCGGTAAGTCCGATGCCGTTAAAGCCTGCGGGGTCGAAGCCCTCCTTGAAGCAGTCCCAATCGGGGTGACGCTCCTTAAGCTCGGCGATAACGAGACCTATCTGCAAGCCCCAGTCGCCCAGATGAACGTCGCCGATGGCAGTTCTGCCTGTGGCGCGGACAAGCCTTTTGAGTGCCTCGCCGATGACCGCCGAGCGCAGGTGCCCGATGTGCAGCGGCTTGGCGACGTTGGGTCCGCCGTAGTCGAGGACGATGGTCTCGGGCTTTTCAGCCTGGGGGATACCTACGTTTTTATCGGCAAGCATTTCGGAAACGTAGGAGAGGATATATTCGTCGGTAAGGTCGATATTGATGAATCCCGCGCCGACAGCTTCGGCTTTTGAGATGTCGGGGTCGGCTGAGAGCTTTTCGGCTACTTCCGCCGCTATCATTCGGGGAGCCTTGCGGTAGAGCTTCGCGCCGCCGAATGCGCCGTTGCACTGGAACTGGCAGAGGTCGGGGCGGTCGGAAACGGTAACGGCTCCGAGGTCGGCTGAATAGCCGCAGCTTTCAAAGGCGGCGGCGGTCTTATCGGTGAGTATCTTTGTCAGAGTAAGCATAAAAAATTATTCCCTTCATTAAGATATTATCTTAATTATTATAGCATTTAATCGGCATATTGTCAAGGTATTGTGTTTATTTCACCGCGGAAATCAAAAGGTGGGTCTGTCTAAATATGTAAATATTTCGTTAACAAATCTGATTATTTCTTTACAAGCCGCCCTCCGCAAATTATACTTATATTAAGAAATTAAAGGCTTTGACCGGATAGATCCCGGCTGTGATACTGTTACCCGACCGGGCTTGCTGCAAGACGGTTCGCGGAACAGTATAAGGAGTGATTTGCTATGTTGAGAAAATTTGCGGCTTTTATGCTTGCTTTTGTATTGGCTTTGTCGGCTGTTTCATGCGGTAAACAGGCGGGTGGCGACGGCAGCTCGTCGGAGGAGACGGTCTCCTCCGAAACCGAAAAGACCACCACGAAGAAAAAGTCCTCCGACAGCGATTCCAAAAAGGATACTACGACTACAAAGAAAAAGAAAAAGACCACGACCAAGGAAATCACGGCTGATAAGGACTCGTCAAAAGAGACCCAGGCGACCAAGCAAACCACCGCAGCCACCAAGAAAACTACTGCCGAAGACTTTGCCGAGATCGAGGTGACCGAAGAGGATACTCTCGGCTGGACAAAAGATATCGTTGAAAAGTACGAAAGCGCTTCCACGTCGGAGGAATTTATCAAGAGCCTTACCTTTGAGGAATTTATGATCGTGGTGAAGAGTCCCGAAGATACGGCGCGTATGCAGTATAACGCTCTTCACGGGATAACCACGCCGCGTGAGTCGGCGGTTCCCGAGACGTCTATTGAAACGACCACAACATATTCCGTCACCGTCGTTACCGAGGATCCCGGAGCGAAGATAGATATGACCGAGGACTCCGAGCTGAAAAGCGTATATGACAAATTCGGCGTTGACCTTAATGATCTGCTGGCGATAACAGGGCTTTCAAAGGAAGAATTTTTCTACGTATGGAATGTGCAGAAGGACAATACGTTCAGGAAGCAAATACTGAATCAGCTGTACGGATATAATTACTTTGAAAGCAGCAGTACCTCTCATCCCGTGGTTCCGAACAAGTTGGATATGAAGCTGCTGAGAGCCTATTGGGATAATTTCGGGAGGCTCCATATGATATGCAGCATCAACAACGGCTTCGGCGGATTAGCTTACAATATCGAGATACCGAATATTGAGGCGCGTGATAAGTTCGACCGTGTTATTGCAAAGAAAAACTTCGGATTGATAACCAAGTATGTGGATATCAACGATTCCGAAAATGATGAAGCTATTGAAGGTATCGGATACGATCAGCCCGTGCTGCATGAGTTTGTGTTTGAAGCGGGTCAGGTATCGAAGCCCTACGCGAATATCAGAGGCGATGGGGGCATGAAGATAACATATCAGTGCAGGAGCGAGATACTCAACTGACGGCGCAGAGCCGAAAAGCGTTTTGCGGGATAGATGAAGGTTTGTGGCAAAAGCAGATTTTCAGACCAAAAATAAAAAATTATCATTAGATTATCACAATAAAACGTATAATATATAATACACGACAAAAACAGCGATACTGTGACTTTTTTGAGCCTGTCGGTATCGTTCGGCAGTGCGGAATTGCAACTGATTTGGAACTTTTGATTTTCCGAATTTTTCGGAGGGATATTTCCGAATGGATGAATTTATCAGAAACGACCGCGGCAGCCGCCGTCCCGATGGCGATCACGGTGTAAAAAAAGCCGGGAAACGGCAGTCTGAGGAAGGGTACGGCAGAAATTATGAGGAGCGCGGCTACTCCGCCGAGGGAAATCGCGGCGAATACTGTTATGAGCCTCCCGTAAGAAGCTCTGCCGGGAAAAAGGGCTTTAATGCGGCGCTTATCGTATTATGCGTCTGCGCGATAGCCATAAGCTCGATAGTCGGCGTTTCTTTGCTGAAAGATACCATAAGCGACGGAGACAGCGGCAGCCAGAATACGCCCATAACGGGCGGAGAGGTGACCGCTTCGGCTGAAACGGTGCAGAAAACGACCTCGGAACAAAGCCTTGTTTCCGAAGCGATTACCGACGTCGGTTCGGCTGAGCTTCCGACTATCATAAGTCAGTCGTCTCCGCCCGACGCATTGACCATACCGGAAATAGTCAAGGATATGTCTCCCTCGGTGGTGGGTATCTCCTGCATGGTAGGTTCCACGCCGGTATCGGGAACGGGCATTATAATGTCCTCCGACGGATATATAATAACAAATGCGCACGTTGTTGAGGGTGCTTCGGTGATCTCGGTGGTCTTTACCGATGAGACCGAAAACGAACAGGGAGCCGCGGCGCGTGACGATTCCTCAAAGAGCATTACCGAGAGGATCCTCGAACAGCAGGGCGACGCCGACAACACGAATGTCATAAATGCCGAAAGAATAGGCATCGACGAGCAGACGGACTTGGCGGTGCTCAAGGTCGATAAAAAAGGTCTTGCCGAAGCGAAATTCGGTTCTTCGAGCGATGTTCAGGTTGGTGAGTTGGCGATAGTTATCGGCAATCCTTTGGGCTTCGAGCTTTCAAACACCGTTACCGTGGGGATAATCTCCGCGACGAACCGTCATCTGACCGTCAAGGACAGGACGATGAATCTGATACAGACCGACGCTTCGATAAACAAGGGCAATTCGGGCGGACCGCTGATAAACGCCTACGGGCGGGTGATAGGGATAACCTCGGCGAAGGTGAATCCCGATTACAATGTCGAGGGTCTTGGCTTTGCGATACCCATTGACGAAGCGAAGATAGTAATAGACGATCTTATCCATTACGGATACGTAAAGGGAAGACCGACGCTCGGCATTGAGGGCAAGAACATCGACGCCGTGAATGCCAGCTATTACGATATCCCGCAGGGATTTATCGTAACGAAGATGGAAGCAGGCAGCGCCGCCGAAAAAGCGGGCATAATGAAGGGCGACATCATCTGCGGCATCGAGGGCATCACCATCAAGACGATGGAAGAATTCAACAAGATCAAGGAAAATTACAAAGCGGGCGACACGGTCACGGTCTCTGTTTTCAGAGAGAGCGACCCGACGCGATACAGGGAATTTCAGGTAACGCTTGACGAGGTGCTGAACAAGGATACGACCTCGCCTGCGAGCACCTATCAGGAATATATTTTCGGACAAGTTCCCTGACAAACCTGATTTCTTCTTATATTTTTTCATATTCTTTTACTTCATGCAAAACGCCGCAGGGATCAACCATCTCTGCGGCGTTTTGGTGCTACGCGCACGGCGGTTACGCGGGACGCTTCGCTTTTGCATTGCGAGGCGGGGGGGGCTTCTTCCGCGGTTTATGGGTTTATTTGTGTATTATATTGACGATAAATGTAGGGACGAGCATTGCTCGCCCGTGTTTTTTGAAGAAAATGTTTCAGATATTCCCTGTCAGATACATGATTATCGCCGCCGCCGCAAGCGGTGCGGTCTCGCAGCGCATTATTCGCGTTCCGAGCGTCGCGGGGGTGAATCCGCAGCCATGCAGAAATTCCGCCTCGCCCTCGGAAAAACCGCCCTCGCTGCCTATCAGCAATCCGATATCAGTCCCCGCCGAAAGACCCAGCGCCCCGAGCTTCGCGCCGCCCTTTTCGTAGCACCACACTGTACTGTCATAGCTCTTGCAGGCGTCGGCGGCTTCGCGCAGACTCACCGTTCCGTAAACTGCGGGAATTGCGCCGCGCCCCGACTGCTTCGCGGCTTCGAGCGCGATGCGGTTGTAGCGGTTCAGCTTCTTTGAAAAGCTCTTCTCGTCGGGGCGGGAGATGCACCGCTCGGTCAGCATGAACGTGATGTCGGTGACGCCAAGCTCGACCGCCTTCTGCACGATGATCTCGGCTTTCTCGCCCTTCGGCACCGCCTGAAACAGGTGCAGTCTGATATCGGGCTCGGCGGCGCAGGGGCAGCTCGATAAAATTCGGCAGCTTACTTCGTCGGGGGTGATGGCTTCAAGCTCGCAGAGGTAGTCCGTACCCTCGCGGCAGAGCGTCACCTGCTCTCCCTTTCTCATGCGCAGACTGAGCGCGATATGCTGCGCGTCGGAGCCGGTTATCACGCCCAAGCCCGCCGCGGCGTC
>JAILFF010000061.1 GCA_024697705.1 Ruminococcus sp. | reverse complement strand
CTTGCGACAGCAAAGCTGCGGCTTTCTTTCTTGTCTCTCGGCAGCAGTCCTGCGCATAAATTTTCAAGAATTAATTGGGGAATCAATAACAGACGATCTCGGCACCGTCGGCGCGTGAAAACAAAAAGCCAAAATCGGCGGAGCCGCAAAGCCCCGCCGTCCGATTTGTTTACAGATCAATTTCCGCGCTTGAACTGCCCGCGTTTATCTTTACGGACTTGTCCGTGTTCGATACTCTTACGGTAAAGCTCTTGTCCGTTTCGGTGAACGAAAGCGCTATCTTTCCGCCGTTTCGAGTCGCCGTGATGTCGAAGACCTTGTTCGCTTCGGTGTCGTAAACGGAAGCCCCGCAGGAACAGCCGTCGGAAAGCTCGTAAATGACGATCTCCGCATTATCGAGATAATCGTACTCCACATCGCCCGCAAAATCTCCGTAGACGATCATGCTGCCAGGCTTTGCAAGCGCGGGCATTTCGAGATAGCTGCACTTATGCTCGTACCATCTGCCGCCTTCAAGCACCTTGCCCGTGATGATGTCCGTCCATTTGCCCGCAGGGACGTAATACTGCGCCATGCTCTCGTCGTTGAGTATCGGCGCGGCTAAGATGTTCTCGCCGAACATATACTGTCTGTCGAGAGTCAAGCAGCTCGGGTCGTTTGCGTAGTCTATCACCATCGCACGCATTACGGGAACTCCCGTTTCGTGGGTCTTTATCGCCTGCGCCCAGATGTACGGCATCAGCCTGCCTTTTAAATTCGCGAAGAATTTCAGCACGTTCGAGCAGGATTCGGGCTCGCGGCTGTCGTTATCGAAGAGCCACGGCACGCGGTAGCTCTGATTGCCGTGCAGTCGGCTGTGCGAACTGAACATTCCGAACGCCGCCCAGCGCTTGTAGATATCCGCCGTCGCAGTGGCTTCAAAGCCCGCCATATCGTGCGAGGTGTAGCCGAACCCCGAGATGCACAGCGAAAGACAGCCGCGAACGACCTCCGCCATAGAATTATAATTGCCCGAGCAGTCGCCGCCCCAGTGAACGGGGAACTTCTGCCCGCCCGCCGTCGCCGAACGCGCAAACAGGCAAGCCTTGTTCTCGCCGTAGTATTCCTTAAGCACATTGAAAACGCACTGATTGTACAGATAGGTATAGAAATTGTGCATGGCGATAGGGTCGCTGCCGTCGAAATACTTTATGCCGCGGGTGGGTATGCGCTCGCCGAAGTCGGTCTTGAAGGTATCGACGCCCATTTCGCAGAGGGCGCGGAGCTTCGAGGCGTACCAGCGGCAGGCTTGCGGGTTGGTAAAGTCAACGATAGCCATGCCCGACTGCCATTCGTCGGTCTGGAAAACGCTGCCGTCGTCGCGCTTGATGAAATAGCCGCCCTCCAAGCCTTCGTCAAACAGCTTCGAGCGCTGTCCGATGTAGGGATTTATCCACACGCAGGTGTGCAGACCCTTTTCCTCGTGAAGACGCTTTAACATCGCGGGCGGGTCGGGGAACTGTGACTTGTCCCATTCAAAATTGCACCATTCGTAGCCCTTCATCCAGAAGCAGTCGAAGTGGAACACCTGCAACGGAATACCGCGCTCCGCCATGCCGTCGATGAAGCTTGTTATCGTCTCCTCGTCGTAGCTTGTGGTGAATGAGGTAGTCAGCCAAAGCCCGAAGGAGAACGCGGGCGGCAGAGAGGGCTTTCCCGTAAGAGCGGTATAGCCTTCGAGCGCCTGAGCGACGGATTCGCCGCCGAAAACGAAGTATTCGAGCTGTTCGCCCGGAACGGTCATGCTGACCTTAGAAACGGTATCGGAGCAGACCTCATAGGACACCTTATCGGTGCTGTTGACGAACACGCCGTAGCCGCGGGACGACACGAAAAACGGCACGGATTTATATGACTGGTCGGAGCAGGTGCCGCCGTCGGCGTTCCAGATATCGACGGTCTGACCGTTCTTTGTGAATGTCGTGAACTTCTCGCCGAAGCCGTAGAAATACTCGCCCACGGAGGTATCGAGCTGTTCGCGGATATACGTTCTGCGGAGGTCGGCGGGATAGCTCCAAAACGTTTCGTCGAGCTGAGTATGCAGGGCGGCTTCCCTGACATAGGCGCTTTCAAACACCACGCCCGTCGAACGCCATGCACCGCCCGTGAGCCGCTTACCTTTATAATAGTATGTGAAGCTCCAGTTCTCGCGGGAGACAACGAGCTTTGTATCGCCCGAGACGAGTACGGCTTCCTTGTCGGTGATCTCGACGGTGGGCTTGAAACCGCTGTCCTCGTTCAGCACGAAGTGAGGGGCGTTGTCCACGAAGCCCTTGTGGTGGGTGATGGTCACTCGGATGCAGTTTTCCTGTGTGGAAGAGTAGCGTATTTCGAGATTGGCGCCGCCCAGGGTTTCGTAGCGCTCGCGGACCACCCAAGGGGTAGCGAGGACAGTAAAGCCGTTTTCGGAGGGTGTGACCTCGTAAGCCTGATTAGCGTAATTTACCTCATAGCCGCGTTTATTGAGCCAGAAGCCGTCTGCAAATTTCATAAGAGTCCTCCTTAAAAAAAGATAAAAAGATAAGAGATATAAGATAAAAGATATGTAAGGCGCAAAGTGAGGGCATAATGCCGGGTCCAGCGCCGGCTCGCGCTGGCGAGGGGTCAAGGGGCGAGGAGTCCCCTTGCGGGGTTTGGGGAAGAGCCCCATTTGCGCGTAAGCGCAACAAATGCCAAGCCCGCAAAATAATCAAATTGTAATTATCCACAGAAGTGAGCGGTATAAAATAAAATCGGCAATTCATTAAAAAGCGAACAAAAAAAGCACAAGCGAATAAATCAGCAAATATGAGCGGAAACAAATGAATTGCCGATTTATTGCGTGAAAGAGCGAAGCGATTTTCACGAAATAGGGGAAAGCGCAAGATCGGATTAATTTGCGCGGCAAGCGGCGGGAGCAAGCCCCACGCCCTACAATTTGTGTATAGGCGGTCGAAATAATAGTGACATAAGGAAAAAACCAAGCCAATCACCCGTGATATTATCATTTTATATCAGAATCGGCGAAAATGCAATATAAATTTTATGTCTTTCGCGGAGATATTAAGATTTTCCGCGAATGAGAAAAGTAAATTTTTCGTTAAGGCACAAAAAACGACATTCCGCGGCGTGTTTCGTGCTTTTTCGGCAATAATTAATTTATTCTTAAAAATCAGCTGTTATTATTGAAAAAAATGTCGGATTGATATATAATAGAAGTGCGGGCATTTTTTCAGCCCGAAATATGTATAACAAAAACTATACAAAGGGAGATATAATTATGGGCGGTTTTTTTGGAGCGGTCAATAAGTCTGACGAGAGCTGTGCCATTGATGTATTTTACGGCACTGATTATCATTCGCATTTGGGTACGCGGCGCGCCGGTATGGTCATGTACGACAAGGAAAAGGGGTTCGACCGCGCTATACACAATATCGAGAATTCGCCCTTCCGTACAAAATTCGACAGCGATGTTTCAAATATGACGGGCTTTATGGGTATCGGCTGTATCTCCGATTACGAGGCGCAGCCCCTGCTTATCCGCTCGAAGCTCGGCACCTACGCCATCACCACCGTCGGCAAGATCAATAACACCGACGAGCTGCTCGAAAAGGTGTTCGAGAACAGCCACCTGCATTTCTTCGAGATGAGCGGCGGCGAGGTCAACGCTACCGAGCTTGTGGCGGCTATCATCAATCAGAAGGACAGCATTTTGGAAGGCATCAAGTGCGCACAGGAGCTTATCGACGGCTCTATGACAATGCTCATAATGACTAAGGACGGCATCTACGCCGCCCGCGACCGTCTCGGACGTACTCCCTGCGTTATCGGTCAGCGCGAAGACGGCTGGTGTATGGCGTTCGAGAGCTTTTCGTACCTTAATCTGGGCTATACACATTATAAAGAGCTGGGACCCGGCGAGATCGACTTTGTTTCCCGCGAGGGCGTCGAGGTACTTGCCGAGCCCCGCCGCGAAATGAAGATCTGCACGTTCCTGTGGATATACTACGGCTATCCCGCCAGCTCATACGAAGGCGTGGGCGTTGAGGAAATGCGCTACAACTGCGGCAGACTTCTTGCCCGCCGCGACGACGCAAAGCCCGATCTTGTCGCGGGCGTTCCCGATTCGGGCGTAGCTCACGCTGTCGGTTATTCCAACGAGTCGAAGATACCTTTTTCAAGACCGTTCATCAAGTACACTCCGACATGGCCGCGTTCGTTCATGCCGACCAATCAGCAGCTTCGCAACCGTATCGCGAAGATGAAGCTGCTGCCTGTCGAGAGTCTCATCAAGAACAAGAGCCTGCTGCTCATCGACGATTCGATAGTGCGCGGAACTCAGCTGCGCGAGACAACGGAATATTTGTTCCGCAGCGGTGCAAAGGAAGTGCATATCCGTCCCGCGTGTCCTCCGCTGCTGTTCGGGTGCAAATATTTAAATTTCTCGCGTTCCAATTCGGAAATGGACCTGATAACGCGCCGCATTATTGCCGACCGCGAGGGTCCCGACGTAACGGCTGCGCGGCTGCTTGAGTATGCCGACTCCGAGTCCGCCTGTTATTCGGAGATGGTCGAAGAGATACGTCGTCAGCTGAATTTCACGTCGCTGCAATTCCACCGTTTGGACGATATGCTCGAAGCGGCGGGAATCGAGAAATGCAGGCTGTGTACCTACTGCTGGAACGGGCAGGAATAAGAGAAGATAAAAGATAAGAGATAAAAGATAAAAGATAAAAGATAGCACTAAATGAAGGCATATCAAAAGTCTTAGGAAGGGTTCTCCCCCACAAAGCCTGCGACGGCGACAAACATTTCGGTAAAAGCAAATCGAACAGATTAAAAATAAAATCGGCAATTTCTTTGTTTCCGTACTGTTTTGCAGAGCTTTTCGCTTATGCGTTTTGGTACGAAATACTTGAAATTGCCGATTTTATTTTTTCTTTTTTGCGCTTTGCGTTTTATGCGCCTGCGGCGCATATGGGGCTCTGCCCCATACCCCGCAAGGGGGCTCCTCGCCCCCTTGACCCCTCGCCAGCGCGAGCCGGCGCTGGACCCGGCATTTTGCCCTCACTTTGCGTTTTGCGATATCATCTCCGCTGCAAACGTCACTATCGGCAGCGTCAATCCGCTCAGTAGCGTCGTCACCGCAAAAAACTCCGAACAACGCTCGGGGTTCTTGTCAAACTGAATGGCGAACATCGTCCCCGTCGTCGCTACGGGACACGCCGAAGCTATCGTTACTACTATCAGCACAATATGCGGCGCTCCGAATAACATAAGCACCAAGAACGATACCATCGGCAAGGCTAACAGCTTAAGCCCCGCCACAAGATACAGCCCGGGATTTTTCAAAGCCTTCACGAAATTCGTCTGCGAAGCCGCCGAACCCGCTATCAGCATCGCAAGCGGCGTGTTCATGTCGGAAATGTATCTCAGCGACGTATCCAGTATATCGGGCAGACGAAGCCGCGTTACATAACAGATCAGCCCTATGAAAACCGCTATCACCGACGGCGACCGCAGCGCCTTTACAAACGACTTCATGTCGCGGCTTTCCTTCATCGTCATAAGCCCGTGCGTCCATACCAGTATGTTGAACAGCGTTATGTACGCCGTCAGATACAGCACGCCCTCGTCGCCGTAGATGCCGCGTATCAAAGGTATGCCGATGAATCCGCAGTTTGAATAGACCGCCGAAAAACGCTCAAGCGTAAAATCCTCCCGCTTCTTCGGGATGATGAACGTCGAAAGCAGTATCATGACCGCGAAGGACGTCGCCGACAGCAGGAACGACCACAGCAGCCCGTGAAGCAGCTCGCTGCTGTATTCGCTCTGATACGACATGAATATCAGCAAGGGATTCACGATGTAAAGCGCTACCGCCGAAAGCGTCTTGTTGCCCTCCTTCGTGATAAGCCCCTTCAAGCCGCAGCCCAGACCTATTGCCAGTATTATGAACATTATCACTATCTGCCGAAGTATTACCAGTGCAGTTTCCGTAACGACCGCTCCCTTTCAAAAATCAAATTTGCCACGCATTATTTTAGCATATTTTCTTCGTCAAGTCAACAGATTACACTTATAATAATCAAGCGAGGCAATATTTAGAGCATTATTAACAAAAAATGTGTAGATTTGCGATTTGAAAAGTGCTATACTAAAATTATATATTGCTAATTCAGCAGGGGGTGACGCTGATATGATCAATTCGCTGAAAACTTTTGCTTTCTTCGGCTGCTCGCTTACCAGTTTTTACCGCAGAGGTCTCTGTCGGTCGTTCAATAACGCTGCCAAAGAGCTGGGCGTAAACCTCGTTTACTTTAATTCTCTCGGAAAGATAGGGAATATCTATGCCCAGTACGGCGATTATGAATTCGATTTTCTCGATTACATCAACGCCGACGCCTTTGACGGTATCATTTTCGACGGCGAAGGCTATAATGTCGAGACAATGATAGCTACCGTTATCGAAAAGTGCCGCCGCGCAAAATGCCCCGTCGTTTCCATAAGCAGCCGCGTTGACGGCTTCTACAATATTGATTTCGACGACGCGGGCGGTCTTAAAATGATCATCGAACATCTTATCGACGTTCACGGATATACGAAGATAGGCTTCATGTCGGGCTATCTTTCTCACCCCGACGCACAACTGCGCCTCGCCGAGTTCCGCGAGGTAATGCGCGATCACGGTTTTTCCGAAGACGGCTGCGGCGTTTTCGAGGGCGATTTCTGGTTCCACAAGGGCGCCGAGGCTGCCGATTACTTCCTTTCTCTGCCCGAACGCCCCGAGGCTGTCGTCTGCGCCAACGACTTCATGGCTATCTCGCTTGCGGCTGAGCTGAAAAAGCGCGGTCTGAGAGTCCCCGAGGATATCGCGGTCACGGGCTATGACGGTTCTGCCGAAGGTCAGGAGTTCCTGCCGCATATCACCTCTGTTACAAGAGAAAGAGACGACATCGCCCGCCGCACACTCGAACTGCTTTCCGAGCTTGCGAATAACCGCAGCAAAAAGAACGCGCCCAGCGATAACACAAGACTCATCATTCGCCCGAGACCGATCTATACCCAGTCGTGCGGCTGCGAGAAGCTCGATTATCGGATAGAAGCGGAGAACATAAATCACGTTTACGCGATAAACCGCCAGTTCAGCTATAACCTCTACAATACCGAGTCGCTGGTGCTGAAGCTGAACAAGGTCGATTCCGTGCCCGCGCTTGACAGAGTGTTCCGCGAACAGCCCATCAATTTCGGCGAATACTCGCATCAGGTGCTCATGATGCACATCGACCCGGAGGGGCGACCGTCCTACGACAGTGATTTCACCCGTCCGACGGGGCGCTTTGTCCCCGCGATATGGATAGACAACGACAAAAAGCTCGTTAAAAGCTCTGTCCCCTACGACGGAATGTCGCTTGTTCCCGACGTGACCGATGAAGAACCGCACTTCTTCTACGTCATGAGCGTCCACTGTGCCGAGCGTATGTTCGGTTATTCGATAGTTGAAATGGCTGACGAGGACATATTCAACGAATTCTATAACGTGTGGCTGCTGAACATCTCCATCACGCTCGAAAGGCTTTTCAAGAACGACCGAATCAGCAGGCTTATCGGCTCGCTTGAAGCGTTAAGCATACGCGACGAGCTTACCGGGCTCCTGAACCGCCGCGGCTTTGAAGAGCGCTCACGCGACGCAATGGGTGCGATCATCGGCAGAAAGACGGTCTGCGCGATGGTAATAGACATGGACGGCTTAAAGCGTATCAATGATGATTTCGGGCATTTCGAGGGCGACTGCGCCATCAAAACGGCTGCGGAGCTTATCGCGAAATGCTGCGAATCGAGTGAGATAGCGGGACGTGCGGGCGGCGACGAGTTCTACATTTTCGCCGCGAATTACAGCGAGGAAAAGGCTGCCGAGTTTATCAAGAAGCTCACCTCGCTGACAGACGGCTACAACCGCACCTCATTCAAGCCCTACAAGGTGGAGCTGAGTTACGGCTACTACACCGCGGAGATC
>JAILFF010000026.1 GCA_024697705.1 Ruminococcus sp. | reverse complement strand
GCTATAATACTTTTGCGACCATTTTTATGATTTCGGTCGCTATAAATCGAAATGCAGTATGCAAAGGAGGATATATGTCACCAAAACTATTTTCTATCGCGGAAAAGGAACAGCTTCGGGAGAAAATGTTCCTTTCGGGGTTGGAACTGCTGAAAGAGTACGGCATGACGCATATGTCGGTGGAGAAGATCGCCGCCGCCGCGGGTATCGGAAAGAGCACGTTCTACAATTTCTTCATGTCGAAGGAGGACTTCGTGATACAGCTCATTGAGTTCAACCGCAGCCGATTCCGGAAAGCTGTTTCGGATATGCTGGGCGGGCGCGAAAGGCTGACGACTGACGAGAGCAAGCAGGTGCTGACTATGATAATCAACAGCAAGAACAGCGTTTATCAGTACCTCACGCCCGAGGACGAGGAAAAGCTCGCCGCCGCAAGCCCCGACGGGAACAAGCTTGATATCGACGAGGAGACCGATACGCTGAAAAGGCTGTTCGGGTACTTCGATGGCGTGCGCGGGGACGTTGACTTCGGCGTGGTGTCGAACCTGCTGAAAATACTGGCGCTTACCGCCGAGAACAAAACAATTCTCCATGAAAGCGCATATCAGCGCACACAGGACAAGCTGTTCGGACTGCTGTTCGGCTGCATTTTTGAGGAGGGTCAATATGAGTAAAGAGCCAAAGAAAAAAGAAGGCACGGCGCGGCTCATGGAGCTTGCGGGCACAAAAAAGGCGGGGCTGACCGCCGCCTGCACGCTGTCGGTGCTTTCGAGCGTGTTCAAGATCGTGCCGTATTTCACGATATTCAGCTTACTGAAAACTCTGATACGGTGCTATTCATCGGGCGGTAGTTTCGCCTTTGCGGACGTGGGGGCGCTCGTGCTGATAACGGCGGCGAGCGCGGTGCTTTACGGGGTCTGCGCCTACGCTTCGGCAATGCTTTCGCACGGGGCGGCATTCGACATACTCTACGAGCTGCGAATGAAGCTCATGGACAAAATGGGGCGGATATCCTCGGGATACTACACCTCTAACACGCTGGGAAACATCAAAAAGCTGCTTATTGAGGACGTGGAGCAGATCGAGGTGTTCATCGCACACAGTATGTGCGAGGTCGCGGCGGCGGTCGCCACTCCCCTGTTCACGATCATAGTTCTGTTTATCGTTGACTGGCGGTTGACATTGGTTTCGCTGCTGCCGATAATGCTTTCATTCGTGATACTCGCGATGGCGCTGAAAAAGCCCGACGGCGCGAAGCACCAGAAGAACATGGCTGACTGCAAAGCGAAAATGGAAGGCACCATAATCGAGTACATACACGGAATGTCGGTCATCAAGATTTTCGGCGGCACGAAAAACGCTTTCAGGCGCTTCGAGACGGATATGAACAGCTTCACAAAGTCGGTACATGACACGGCGTATTACAACGCAAACGGCATGGGGCTTTATTACGCATTCTTCGGCGCACAGGTGCTGTTCCTGCTGCCCGCCGCGGTGATAATGCTGAACCGTTCCGCGAGCTATACGGACGTGCTCCCGAAGATACTGTTTTTCCTTGTAGTATGCGCCGGACTGAAAGAGCCTCTTGAAAATATGATGAACGTTTCCATCGACAGCACTAAGATAAATGTGGGACTCAAACGCATAGACGATCTGCTTGCCGAGCCCGAGATAGCGCTTATCGGCGAGGGAAAGAAGCTGACACAATTTGATATTGAGTTTGACGGGGTGTCGTTCGCCTATCCGGGCAGCGGCATTAATGCTTGCAATAAGGTTAGCTTTAGCTTACTTTCAGGCAGCTGCAACGCGCTGGTCGGACCGTCGGGCGGGGGCAAATCTACTATCGCGCAGCTGCTTCTGCACTTCTACGAAATTGACGAGGGCTCGATAAAGATAGGCGGCGTGGATATCCGCGAAGTCACGCACGCAGAGCTTGTGAAGAACATCGCCTACGTTTTTCAGGATTCGTTCATCTTTAATGACACAATAGAGAACAATATCCGCATGGGCAACGAAAACGCCACACACGACGAGGTCACAGCCGCCGCGAAAGCCGCAAATATCCACGATATGATAACCTCTCTGCCCGACGGATATAACACAGTGGTCTCTGACTCCACCGGGCTTTCGGGCGGTGAAAAGCAGCGTATCGCCATAGCGCGGGCTATGCTGAAAGACGCGCCGATAATCATTCTCGACGAAGCCACCGCCTACGCCGACGCGGAGAACGAAGCGAAGATACAGCAAGCGTTCTCGCGGCTCTCTAAGGGCAAGACGGTCATAATGATCGCACACAGGCTGAAAACCATACAGAACGCGGACAACATACTCGTGATGAACGGCGGCAGACTTGAAGCGGTGGGCAGGCACGACGCGCTTATGCAGAGCTGCAAGACCTACCGCGACATGGTAGCCGCAAACGAACGCCGCGACAGCTGGTCGATGCGAAAGGAGACCGTGAAATGAACAAGAACAGAAAAGAACATCTCTCGAAATGGTGGGAGACCATAACCTACGGGGACGGCAGGAAGTATTCGCGGTTCATTGCGTGGCTTTTCCTTGACAGCTTTGTGGCTTCCCTGCCGTCGAGCGTGCTGATGTGCGCGGTTTATCTGCTGCTTGCGCCGATACTCGACAAGTCCCGGACGTATGATCAGAAGCCGTTCCGGGTGCTCATAGGTATACTCATTTTGCAGACGATCATTTACGCGCTGGTTCGCCGCAAGTCGTATCTCGATATATGCGTGGGGCACGTTTCGGCGCAGCAGAACGAAAAGCTGCGTATCGGGGACAGGCTGAAAACGCTTCCGATGGGCTTCTTTGCCGACCACGACGCGGGGGAGCTTTCCACGCTGCTCATGCGCAACTATGAGGAGATAGAGAATCTTTCGTCGAGCATTGTGGCAAACGGAACGGTCATCGGCATAAGGCTGCTGATAGCGCTTGCAGTGCTGAGCATTTTCAGCGTGAAAATGACCATTGCCATGTTTATCGTCATTCCGCTTGCGGTGCCGTTTGCGGTCATGAGCTACAAGCGCGTGGCGCACACGAGTGCAGAGCTTATCGCAATTCAGCAGCAGACAGCCGCGAACGTCATCGAGTACACGGGCGGCATTACTACTCTGCAAGCCTACGACCGCACGGGGGAATCCTTCGGTAAGCTGAAGGACAGCTTTGCGAAGCTCCGCGACGATTCAAAGCGGCAGGAAAAAGCGGGCGGCGCGGTTTCCATGTACGGCAGGGCGATTCTCTTTTCGGGTATAGCTATCGTCATGGGCTTCGGCGCGTACCTGCTGTCAAAAGGCGAGATA
>JAILFF010000021.1 GCA_024697705.1 Ruminococcus sp. | reverse complement strand
CTTATAAGAATTGAGGCCGAACCAGTAAGGCGTTATCCCCATCGAATGAGCTGCCGAAGCTATCGCCATAGATATCCTGTAATGTCCGAATCCCATGCGGATATTGCCGATAACAAGGCTGCTTTTCTTATCAATAACAAGCGGATCGTCGGCGATGACAAGCTGTTTTATCCCGAGAAATCTTCCGACAGTATCATTGTCCTTTGCGCGGAGATGATACGTAACTGCACGGTCGTCGCCGTGCTTTTCCGCAAGGTGTGCGGCGTTTCTTTCCGCTTTCTTATAGTCGCTCTCTTTTATTTCGTTGCCGTAGATCACCTTTGCTCTGTTTTTCTGAGTCATAATGATTACCTCCGAAAAAAATTCATATTTTTACGCTTGACAATCCTTTTATGATGTGATATAATTTTTATCAAGGTGATAGTAATACTATCAATCTTGTATATAGTCTATCACAAACAGGGGTGTTTGTCAAGTGGAATACAAAAAATTCATAGAAAATGCAAAAAATGACCGAATGTATGAGGTTATCGAGGCGGCTGCAGATATGCTCTTGACTCAGCCGCCCGATAGTATCAAAATGACCGATCTTGCCGAGCGGTGCGAAATGGGCGTGGCATCGCTTTATCGGTACTTCGGCACCAAGTCCGTAATAATCATCAAAGCGGGAGGTGTTCTTTGGAAAAGGATCAAATCGCTTTTCGAGGGAGTTTTCGAGTGCGGATATTATAAGGAAAAGGACGGTCTGGGGCAGCTTTCCGAGCTTATGAAGGTCTTTAAGGTGATGTATCTTTCGCATAAGGATTTTTTACGGTTTGTTGACCGCTTTGACAGGTTTGTCATCGCGAACGGCATCGGTCACGATCAGCTTGAAGAGTACGAGGCGAACATTACCGATTTCTACTCGCTGTTTGAGGAGGCGTACAAAAAGGGCTGCGCCGACGGCAGCGTGAAACGGGATATAGATTTCCGTATAATGTATCTCTCGGTAACTCACGCGCTTATGCTGATGAGCGAGAAATTTGCATTGGGCGCTATCTTCGAGAATGATACAGCTGCCGCCGAGCGAGAACTTGATTTTCTCATAGACATGGCTATATCGCACATTTCGGGGAGGAATGAGCAATGAAAAAAGTTACTAACGCTGTTTTGTGGCAGTTTGCTGTGGGACAGCTTGGGTGGTCGCTGCTTTCGGGTATTGTGGTCAACTGGGTCGTGTTCTTCTATATGCCCGAATCGTCGGAGCTTGAGCTCGGTCAGAAGATATTCGTGACTCAGGCGCCTGTCTTTCTCGGACTGACCGTTATCGGCTGCATTACCGCACTGTGCCGTATTTTTGACGCTGTTACCGATCCGTATATCGCGTCGAAATCGGATCGCTGCAAGCATAAAGACGGCAGGCGTATCCCGTTCATGAGGGCGATAGCTATTCCGTTCGCGGCTGTTACGACGCTGGTATTCGTGTCGCCGTTCGGAGCGGAATCGGCGGAGAACAATGTCTTTTTGCTTGTCATGATGCTGCTTTTCTATCTCTTCATGACGATCTACTGCACTCCGTTCAACGCGCTGCTGCCCGAGCTCGGAAAAGACCCGAAAGCCCGCATCAACGTTTCCACCTATATTTCCGTGACGTTTATCGTCGGCACCGCGATATCCTATCTGATACCGAACATTGCAGGATTTTTCCGCGAAAGTCTCGGCTATGCCAATTCTTTCCGCGTGACGGTAGGTATTTTGTCTGCGGTGGCTGCGGTATGTATGTTCGTTCCCGTGCTTACGATCAAAGAAAAGGACTACGCCGACACTACGCCTTCCGACACTCCTGCGTTCAAATCTCTTGTAAAGACGTTTTCAAACGGCGAGTTTCGCAAGTTCGTCTATTCCGATATTCTTTACTGGATTGCGCTCACGATGTTCCAGACGGGACTGCCTTTTTACATCACGACGCTTATGGGGCTCGGCTCGGACAAGAGCTTTCTGCTTTTCGCGATAATGACCGCGATGAGCCTTGTGTTCTACGCTCCTGTCAATATCCTTGCCAAGAAAATGGGCAAGAAAAAGCTCGTTATGGGCGCGTTCGTCTTTTTCAGCCTTGTATTTCTGTTTACCACATTTGCGGGAAAGCTCGGAATGAGCGGCATGGTGAACGGCGTTCTGGTAGCGGTATTCGCGTCAATTCCGATGGCGGTTCTCGGCATACTCCCGCAGGCGATCGTTGCGGACGTTGCACAGGCTGACGGCATCAAGACAGGCGAGAGCCGCGAGGGAATGTTCTTTGCGGCGCGTACCTTTGCTATGAAGCTCGGACAGGCGCTTGCAATGCTGATATTCACTTCGTTAAAGGGCATGGGCGAGAATGGATTTGGTCTGCGCGTGTCGGCGGCATCGGCGGCGGTGCTTTGTCTTGCGGGCGGACTGGTTCTCGGGCTTTATAACGAAAAGGCTGTAAAAAGTATCATAGACAGCGGCAAATCGGAATGAATGCTTTTTTCACAAAGGGGCTCTGTATATGAAAAAACTGTTTAAAGCCATAAGACAATACGACTTGGAGCAGGTGAGGGCTGTTATCGAAGCCTCTCCCGAAGCTATAAACTCTGTTTCTCTTCCGCCGCCCAAAAAGGACGCGGGACAGTCTCCGTTACAGGTCGCGATCAAAATATGTGCGTTTGATATTGCCAAATTACTTATCGAACATGGCGCGGACGTAAATTTTATGGAAAGTGAGGACGTGGAAACTTCTCTGAGATGTCCCTTACTGCATGACGCTGTCGGAGCGGTGATGTTTTGCTTATGCTGCGGCAATTTATCCTCAAAGGAAGATATTGACAAGCACAAGCAAAACGCTTGTCGCGCATTTTCTGTTTTTGAAATGCTCTGCGGGCGCGGAGCCGATGTCAATAAGGAGGCTTCAAACGGAATGAGCGCCTTGAATGCCTGCGTTCACGCCGCAGAAAGAGTTCTGGATAATCGGAAAGCATACCCTTTTACTCAGAATGAAGCGGAAGAATATCTTGTAAAAATGCTTGATACTCTTATCCGTTACGGAGCCGATCTTGCCAAATGGGCTGTCAGCAGTCACTACCCGCCGGCTGACGAACCGGAAATGGAAAACCGTTCGCTGTTCATAGATGATTTTGTTCCCAAAGAAGATGTCATAAGAGAATTTACGCTCAGAGGAAAAAAGCATACATCTGTGCAAAAGGGCGATATCGACCGCACCGCACATACAAGAGCAGTTATACAAAAGTATATTAAGGACAGAATGATACGGATAGAAAAATAAAATCTCAATAAAAGAGGAGGAAAACCCGTTATGAACCGACCGACTGATTTTACCGCCGAGATACGCACCGGCGGAAAAACATACATAGTCGTTGACAATTACAGCTGCGAGGTGTTCTCCGCACGGCTGAAAAAATCTAAGGAACGCATAACTCTTGAAATTGAGCCTTTTAATGAAATGATGTTCGACAGCATCTGTATAAGAACAACGCTCGTTACCGATTACGAGGACAAGCTGTTCTTTAACGGCTATCAGTCGTGGACGGACAGCCGCGAGTACGATTCCGACGACAAAATGCGCGGTCTTAACGGTATCCCCCGTTCGCAGGTGAGAAAGTATAATTTTGACAAATACGGCGATTACAATTTTGTAAAGTACCCGAATCTTCCGGGAGAATTACACGGCTTTTCCTACTGCTATGTGCGCAAGGATAAGGAGTATCTGCTTATCGGTTCGCTTTCGGAAAGAAACGGCTTTACGGTGATAAGCTATTCCGCGGCGCAGGAGGAGCTTACTCTTCGCCTTGACTGCGAGGGCGCGGCTTACGGGGAGCATTTTACGGCGCTTGACATCGCAATGCTTGAGGGCGGCGAAGATACTGTATTTGACAGATATTTCGAGCTTATGGGTGTAAAAAAGCCCGACGTTCTGCCGCTTTCGGGGTATACGAGCTGGTATCGGCATTATCAGGACATTGCCGAATACAAGCTGCTGCACGATCTAAAGGCGCTTGCCAAAAGCAATACGTGCGCCGATATCTTCCAGATAGACGACGGCTGGCAGACGGCTGTCGGCGACTGGCTGAGTACCGATCTGCGTAAGATCCCCGACGGCTTGGCTCCCATTGCCGATGAGATTCATTCACGCGATCTGCTTGCGGGCTTGTGGCTCGCGCCCTTCGTCTGCGAGCGCGATTCGGATATTTTCCGCACCAAGAGCGAATGGCTGCTTAAAGACAAGACAGGAGAGCCTATCCCCGCGGGCTGCAACTGGAGCGGCGCGTATGTGCTGAATTTCTATGTTCCCGAGGTTCGCGAATACTTAAAAAGAGTGTTCAAGACCGTGCTCGACGAATGGGGCTTTGATTTTGTAAAGCTTGATTTTCTCTACGCCGTCTGTGAGGTGCCGCAGAACGGTCGTTCACGCGGACAGATCATGTGCGAAGCAATGGATTTTCTGCGTGAGTGCGTAGGCGATAAGCTGCTGCTTGCCTGCGGAGTGCCGCTTGCTCCCGCTTTCGGCAAGGCGGATTACTGCCGTATCGGCTGCGATGTCGGGCTTGACTGGAACGATTCGCGGCTCATGCAAATGACCCACCGCGAACGTGTTTCGACGAAAAATTCGATGCTGAACACCATCTTCCGCCGTCAGCTCGACGGAAGGGCTTTCCTTAACGACCCCGATGTTTATCTTCTCCGCGACGACGACTTGAAGCTGCTGCATTGTCAGAAGCAGTCGCTTGCCGTGATAAATCATCTCTGCGGGAGCGTTTATTTCACCTCCGATGATGTGAGCGCTTATTCTTCCAAAGCTCAAAAGATACTTTCCGCCGCAGCTAAAATGAAACGAGCTAAGGTAATTTCCGCCGAGATGATAGGCTCTTCGGTCGAGATAACGATCAGGCTCGGCGAAAAGCAGAAGACCTTTCGGCTGCTTAAGGACGGCAGACTGTCGGATTGATCAAATATCCCCGATTTTTTTAAATAGAAATCGGGGATCTCCTTTTTGCTGTTTATTATTCAAATTATCGTTGTAACCTATTGACAATTTTATTAAAAAGTGATATAATTACGCATGGATAACTTTGATTTTTCAATCACGGCTTAAAGCATTGTTACGTTTGTAATTAATTAAGAAACCGAAAGGACCGATCAAAATGCAGATAACAGAGAAACAGCTTGCTCAGGTCAACGACCGCATAAAAGCGCTCGTGAAGTCGGGCAGCTTTTACGGCAAGAAATTAGAGGAGGCAGGAATTACGGAGGTCAATTCACCCGAGGACTTCTTAAAGCTCCCGTTCTCGGAGAAAAAAGACCTTCGCGATGCTTATCCGCTCGGACTGATGACAGCGCCCGAAGAGGAGATCGTTCGCATACATTCTTCGTCGGGAACTACGGGCAAGCCCGTAATAATCCCTTACACCGCAAAGGACGTTGACGACTGGGGCGAGATGTTCAAGCGCTGCTATGAGGTCGCGGGTATCACCAATAAGGACAGGATACACATTACTCCCGGCTACGGCTTGTGGACGGCGGGTATCGGCTTCCAGAACGGCTGTGAAAAGCTCGGCGCTATGGCTATCCCGATGGGACCGGGCAACACCGACAAGCAGCTTGAAATGATGGTGAATCTCGGAAGCACGGTGCTTTGCTCGACTTCTTCCTACGCGCTGCTGCTCACCGAAGAGATCGAAAAGCGCGGGATAAAAGATCAGATAAAGCTCAAAAAGGGCGTTATCGGCTCGGAGCGCTGGAGCGACAAAATGCGTCAGCGCATACACGAAGGGCTTGGCATCGAGCTTTACGATATCTACGGACTTACCGAGATCTACGGCCCCGGCATCGGCATCAACTGCGAGTACAATACCGGTATGCACATCTGGGACGATTATCTCTATCTTGAAATTATCGACCCCGAAACGTTACAGCCCGTTGCCGACGGTGAAGAGGGCGAAATAGTCATCACCACGCTTGTAAAAGAGGGCGCTCCGCTTATCCGTTACCGCACTCACGATCTTTCCCGCATTATCCCCGGCAGCTGCCCCTGCGGAAGAAGCTATCCCCGCATAGACGTCATCAAGGGTAGGACCGACGATATGATGAAGATCAAGGGCGTTAACGTGTTCCCAAGCCAGATAGAGGAAGTGCTTGCACAGTTCCCCGAGATTTCGAGCGAATATCAAATACGCATTTCCCATCTCGACGGCAAGGACACCATGCGAATTTATGTCGAGACAAACGGCTCCGTTGATTTTGACGATCTTGCAAAGCGCATTGCAGAGAAGGTCAAGAGCCGCATAGGGTTCACTCCGATAGTCAAGGTAGTAGAGATAGGCGTTCTTCCGCGCAGCATGAAGAAAACAGCCCGCGTCATTGACGAAAGATTTGATTGATAAAAGCACAGACCCGCAGGAGGCTATTGCCTGCGGGTCTTTTTTGTTTTCGGTCGCTAATGTCAAGGTCTATCGTTATCTGAAAGCTGAATTTCTTGAACTATGAAGAACTGAGCGACATAACACGTATTCTCGTAGAGAACAGATGGCTTGTTCCATGGTCGGGAATGATCGCATCTGTGCTATCATCTCGCGGCGTTCGGTGTTATCCATACTCGGATCTCCTTTCCGGTATTTTGGGATCTTCTGTATGTTTTTGTTCAACCGATCAAATGCTTAGATATGTTTCTTTATCGTCAGAATGTTTTTTCCGTCCTTGTACTCATAATTCACAACGTCCATTGTCTTTTTCACTATAAGAATACCAAGTCCGCCGATAGGTCTTTCCTCAAGCGGGAGCGATGTGTCGGGGTCCTCGTTTGTCAGCGGGTCGTATTGTTTGCCGTCGTCAATAAACGTGATCTCGACGGTAAGCGGCTCCTTGAGCACATCGACAAGCACCGTAGCATATCCCGTTTCCGGACTGTATGCATAATTGGCAATGTTTACAAACAGTTCATCGACCGCAACGTCGATAGCCATTTGCTCTCTCATTCCGCAGCCGTATTTTTCGAGTTGTTCATCTATAAATGCAATGACCTCGTCAGTATTTTCGGGCTTTGCTTCAATAGTCAGTTCTTTCAAATCGTACACCTCCAAGATAATGAGTTAAGAGAGTATTCCGCAATTCGAGCCGCAATGAGATGCAGCCGAAATGTATTTTCATAAATATCTGTGATAGTCCGTATATTCGGGCTTTCGATTTACATATATATACAAGTATTATACACTAATTTTTGAGATATGTCAAGGAAATAAAAATGTCTGTAAATTGATTATACGAATTAATTATTTATTTGCAATCAATAAATCGAGCATGAAACAGCTGAAATCAAATCGCAAAATAATATGTGGGTTTTGCAGCGTTTTTGGCAAGTACGCCGAAACATAGGTCATTATTTACTGCGGCGCTTGACAGTGTTTTCCGAATATGCTATAATAATTAGGTATATTCGGATCATGAAAATGGAATAATAAAATATGAGCGCTGTAATTACATCAATAAAAATAATGCTGCGCGGAACGGTCAAGACGCTGATGTTCCGTGCGGTTTATCCTTTTGTTTACAATATATCATGCCTGCGCCGCTGCGATTGCAGGCTGACTTTGTTCTGCGAAGTCAGACATGGCGAGCTTACCGACAGTTACATTCCGATAGTAAACGGGCTGAAAAGCAGGGGATTGCCTTATCGGGTGTTTTTTATTCATAATAACCGCGGCGGACTCGGTTATCTGTGGCGGTATTTAAAACTATGTACGATACTTCCGACAGCGGGGACGGTATTTGTTGACGATACCTGCAATCTCTTCGGTGCTTTTAAGCTGCGGCGCGGAACAAAGCTCGTTCAGACATGGCATTCCTGCGGCGCCTTCAAGAAATGGGGCTACTCGATCGCGGGACTAAGTTTCGGGCAGGAGCCCGAGGAGCTTGAACGTTTCCCTGCGCATATCAATTATACACTCGTTACCGTCAGCTCGAAGGAGTGTATCCCGCATTTCGATAATGCTTTCGGATTTGACCGTCCGGATTTCGGCAGATGTTCGCCTGTGCGCGCTGTCGGTATCGCACGTACCGATTATTTCTTTGATGAAGAAAACCGCGCCAGAGCTTTTATAAAGCTTTATGAAACTGTCCCTGCCGCGAAGGGAAAAAAAGTGCTGCTTTACGCTCCGACATATCGCGGAGACGCCGATAATGCTCAGCCGCCCGAAATGTTCGATATCAAAAAGCTGATGAATAATGTCGGCGATGATTGTGTGCTTCTGATTAAGCAGCATGGATTTGTTCGCCGTAAAACGATCATACCGCCCGAATGTGGCGGCTTTGCTTTCGATGTATCGGATAAGCTGCGCATCGAGGAATTGCTATTTGTCAGTGATGCGGTCATTACCGATTATTCCTCGCTGATCTTTGAATATTCGCTATTTCTGAGACCGATGGTATTTTTCGTCCCTGATCTTGATGATTTCTATGATTATCGGGGCTTTTACTATAAATATGACAGAGATTTTCTTCCCGGAGAGATCACTCGCAGCGAGGAGGAGCTTTTTCCAGCCGTGCGCCGTGCTTTGAATGGAGAGTATGATACGGCGGTGCTCGGGCGATTCAGAGACCGCTTCATGGGTGCCTGCGACGGTCATTCGACCGAGAGGATAATAAGATATATCACAGGTAAAAAGAGTTAAAGTGCCATAATAACGGAGGTGTGTGACAGATGAAATTCGGAGTGATAATGCATAAAACGACCCGAAACATCGGGGACGATATACAGACATTTGCCGCTATGCAGCACCTGCCGCATACCGATTATTTCCTTGACCGCGAATACCTCGACGAGTTCGGGACCGACGACGGCAAGCCCGCGGCGGTAATTATGTCGGCGTGGTATATGTGGCGAAAATGGAACTGGCCTCCTTCGGATTATATCGTGCCGCTGCTTACGGGGATCCATTTTTCCGATCATCAGGCGGCGCAGCAGGCGGGAAGTCCCGTCAAGACCGAGTTCTTTACAGGCTGCGGCGGGGATTATCTGAATTCCTACGGTCCCGTGGGCTGCCGCGATGAGTTCACACTGAAAACATTCCGCGAGATAGGGGTAGATTCTTTTTTTTCGGGCTGTATAACTCTTACTCTTCCGAAAATGGAGAAAAAGGAGCCGCCGCGCAAGTATGTCTGCGCCTGCGACCTTCCGAAAAACGTGCTTGACAAGCTGCGCGAGATAGTCGGCGACAAATGCGATATTATAGAAACTACCCACTACATGGATTACCGTGAAAGCGATGCTTCGTGGGAGGAACGTCAGGCGGAGGTCATAAAGCTGCTGACGCTCTATCAGAACGCGAGCTGTGTTGTCACCCGCCGTCTGCACTGTGCTTTGCCTTGCCTTGCAATGGAGGTGCCGGTATTTCTGACTAACGGTCACAAGCGCCCGGTTTCAGGCAGATTTGACCCATATTACGACTGGATAAAGCACTGCACCTACAAGGAGTTTCTTAAGGGAAAATTCAAATATGATTTTTTGAATCCTCCGCCAAACAGCCGCGAATATGTACCGGTTCGCGAAGCGATGATAAAGGCGATAGAGGATTTTGTCAAGAAATACGAGCATGAGGACGGCAATCCGGAACAGTACAAAAAAACAACCTATTCCGAGCTTGAGCTGTACAAGTGGAAAGCCGAAACGATGCGCGGCTGTATGAACCGCTGGTTTGGAGTTACCGATGCGGAAGAGCGCGAGCTTATCGAGCTGCGTCCGAAGGCGGCTGAACGCGACGTGCTTTTGCCTGAGGTCAGGCATTATCGCAAGGTTCTCGGCTGCCGCAGCATAAAATTCATGATAAAGGCGAGAAACCTTTTCATGCCGAAGGACAAGCGAATACGCACCTATGAAGAAGTAAAGGCAGAAAAGGAAGCTCTTGAAAAACAACAATAACATTTTTTATTTCGGTTAGAGAAGGGAGTGAGCGCGGACTGTGAAATTCGGGATAATGATGCATAAAAACACCCAGAATATCGGTGATGATATACAAGCCTACGCTGCGGCAAATCTCCTGCCGGAGGTGAGCTATTTCCTTGACCGCGAAAACCTTGACAGCTTCGTTACCGACGACGGCGAGCCTGCGGCGGTCATCATGAGCGCGTGGTATATGTGGCACAAATGGAACTGGCCGCCCAGCAAGTACATTGTACCGCTTTTTACGGGCATACACTATACCGACAACACAAAGGCGAAGCAGGACGGCTCTCCCGTGACGACCGAGTTCCTTACAGGAATCGGAAAAGATTATTTAAACGCCTGCGGAGGTATCGGCTGCCGCGATCTATTCACGCTGAGGACGTTTGAAGCGCTCGGGATAGACTGTTATTTTTCGGGGTGCATTACGCTTACTCTGCCCGAGCAGCCGCGTATCAAGCCCGAGAAAGAATACGTCGTTACCGTCGAGATCGGCGAGCCTTCTGTTGAAGCTGTAAAAAAGCAGCTTGAAGGCACCGACATCGAGCATATAGAATTCAATCATTACAAGGATTACCGCGGCAGCACTGCCACATGGGAGGAGCGTATAGCTTACGTCAAAGAAGTTCTGAGCCTTTATCAGAATGCCAAATGCGTTGTGACGAGAAGGCTCCATGTCGCGCTGCCTTGCCTTGCGATGGGCGTTCCTGTGCTGCTTCTTAATAACGAGCCCTGCGGTATCCGCTTTGAGCCTTATTATTCGTGGCTGCATTTCAGCCGTAGGGAGCCGTTTATTTCGGGTGAGTTCAAGTATGATGTGACTGATCCGCCGCCAAACAAGCCCGATTATCTGCCCTACCGCGAAGCGCTTATTCGGCAGGTAAAGGAATTTGCCGAGAAATATAAAGACGTTCACGGCACTCCCGAGGAGCTTTGTCCGCTGAATTACGACGAGACCGAGCTGATAAAATGGCGGCACGACGCCATGCGGACAGCTATGAACAACTGGTTCGAGGTCACAAGAAAGGATATCCACAAGATACGCGATCTTGATAAGAAACTCAAAAAAGCAAACGAGAAGATAGCGGAGCTTGAAGCAAAGCTCGAAGCCGAGCGTGAACGCGCAAGGAACGCCGAGCGCGAAAGGAACGAATTCAGCCGCGAAGCGACGCATCTGCGGAGCGTTGTCGGCTGCAAGTGTGTTAAGTATTCGATAGCGGCGAGGAACATGTTCTTCCCCGAGGATAAAAAGATCAAGGTCTGAAAAATCAGATATTTATATAGGAAAAGTTGAGAGGAAAAAGAAAAATGATATACGGAGCAATGCTTGCGGGCGGCAGCGGAACGAGAGTAAAAAACGCGCCCGTGCCGAAGCAGTTCATCGAAATAGGCGGCGTGCCTGTAATTATCCACACGCTGAAAAATATGCTGAAATGCCCGCGATTCGACCTTATTTACATTGCGGCGCGTGAGGATTTTATCGGTTATCTTAACGAGCAGGTGGAGAAGAATATCGGCGAGCCTCAGCGCGTAAGAATAATTGCGGGCGGCAAGGAGCGCATGGATTCGATACATAACGTCACCGACGCTATCTCCCGCGACAACGGCATAAATGAGGACGACGTTATCGTTATCCATGACGCGGTGCGTCCTTTTGTCACCGAAAAAATACTTAACGATTCTATCGACGCGGCGGCGGAGTTCGGAGCGTGCGTCTGCGGTCTGCCCTGTGCGGACACTATACTTCATTCGGTAAAGGGCGACGTGGTGGACGACATTCCCGCCCGCAGCGAGCTTTTCTGCGGACAGGCACCCGACAGCTTCAGGCTCGCGCATTTTATCCGCATGGAAAACTCGCGCACCCCCGAGCAGAAGGCGCATATCACGGGCACTTCGCAGATTTGCACAATGAACGGTCAGCCGATACACATTATCGAGGGCGACGCCATCAATTTCAAGATCACCACCGACAGCGACCTGCTTATGGTGAGGACGCTGCTTGGAGCTGGGGAATGACAAACAGATGAGAGTTAAACCTTTTTTAATGATTATTCTGATCGCCTGCGGATTATTGACCTCCTGAGGGGAAGACCCTTATACAGAAGTTGATTCTGTCGGAAGTCCCGACGGTAAGTGGCTGCTTGTCGAATACCGCGACCCTGATGGTAATATTATGCGTCCTAAGGACGAGGATCTTTATATTGGCTTTGATATAACCGACGGAAAGGTACTTATGTTATTGATATCTCTCCCGTACATAAATCTTTTGATATTAAGGTCGAGAATAAGAAAGACAATGAGTATGATATAAAGATAATAGGTAATATTTCTATCGGAACTGCAAAGTTCGGAACAGATAAAATGGTTTTTATTTCGGAATTAGAAGATAATAAAACAAGTGTATTCAAATATAAAAAAAATAAGAGATGATAATATGAAAAGCCTGATTGAAATACCAAAGAAAATGAAAGCCCTGAACCTGCACGGCGTGGGCGATCTTCGCTACGAAGACGTCGATGTTCCCGCGCTCGAACCGGGGACGGTGCTTTTGAAGATAAAAGCCTGCGGGATATGTTCGAGCGACATTCCGCGCATTTTTACGACCGGAACTTATCATTTCCCGACGATTCCCGGTCATGAATTTTCCGGGCAGATAGTCGCGGTCGGCGACGGCGTGGACGAATCACTGCTCGGGCGGCGTTCCTGCGTGTTCCCGATGCTGCCTTGCAGAAAATGCCATGCCTGCGAGCTGGAGGAATGGGCTCAGTGTTCGGGATACAGCTATTTCGGCTCGCGGCAGGACGGCGGCTTTGCCGAGTATCTTGCCGTGCCCGCGTGGAACCTCGTGCCGTTTTCTGACAGCCTTTCGTATGAGGAAGCGGCTCTTTGCGAACCGGCGGCGGTAAGCCTTCACGCGGTGAATATCTCGGGCATAAAGAAAGGCGATAACGCCGTGATCGTCGGTACGGGCGCTATCGCGCTGCTTATCGGGCTGTTCGCGAAAAAGCGTTCGGAAACCGGTACGGTAATTATCGCGGGACGAAGTGCCGATAAGCTCGAAAACGCCGCTAAAATGGGCTTTGAAACAGTCAACACCTCCGAGGAGGATATTTCCGCAGGTGTCAAGCGCATAACAGGCAGGGAAGGCACGGGTGTCGTTATCGAAGCGGTCGGCACTAATGAAGCTATCTCGAACGCGGTCAAGGCTGCCGCGGCGCTCGGTAAGGTGGTGCTTGTCGGCAACCCTTACGGCGATCTGAACATGGAGAAGAACGTCTACTGGTCGATCCTCCGCAAACAGCTGACTTTGGCCGGCTCTTGGAATTCGAGCTACAACAGCCGCGTCAATGACTGGAAAGAAGCAATAAGCATTTTTGAAAGCGGAGAGCTTGCACTTAAGGGGCTTATCTCCCGTACCTATAAAATGAGCGAGTGCGAACAGGCGTTCGCCGCTGTCCGTGACAAGGACACGTTCACACTTCGCGTTATGTTCACGATGGATTGACAGGTGATGTTATGGAAAGAATCGTACCCGAAAGACCTGTCATTCCGACAGAAAAATGCCCGTACTGCGGAGGGAACGAGTTCGCGGAAGCTAAACAGAGATATGTTTCTCCCGTGGACGACCGTCTGCACGGCTCTGTGATGTTTCACACGATCTGTATGGGGTGCGGCTCGGTTGTAAGGAGCTATATTAAGGATATTGCGCCGTTTTTAAAGAAATAACGGTGTTAAATGGATTGGAAAGATATTGGAAAAGATGGAAAGATCAGATAGTAAAGAGATCATAGAAAAACAAGACCTGGCAAAGGCGATAGAAAAAAAGATCGCTAAAGATCAGCCCTTTGCAAAGCTTACGTCCATAGAATTTAAAAGAGTGATTCTCCGCATAACGGGGGAGCTTGTCGGGCTTGACGGCTCGAAGCCGAAAAAATACGGCGCAAGGTTCGTCACCCGCGACCGCAAAAAGATGTTCTATCCCGCGCATTTCGACATCGCGGAGGACGGCAAAAGCTTTGAGCTGACGATGAATATTATGTGCTCACGCGGCGAAAAGCCTATCGTTTCGGGAAAATACGCGCTTGTTATCTTCGAGAGATACGAGGGTCACGGCAAGGAAAAGCATTATAAGCCCACAAAGCGCTCGGAGAATGTCACCCGCTGCGGAACGGTGTTTACGATCAATTACGATGATAAGGGCAATGTCGTAAGCAAAACGCGGCTGACCGACGAATACCCCTGTTATATATCGCCCGAGCTTGAAGGCTGCTGCGACGACAGCGCCGACAATCCGAGAAATTTCAAGCTCGACCGCGGTTCAAGCCATTTCAACGCCGTTTCGGAATACGATATGGACACGGCGGAGTATTATCTCAATGTCGATTATAAAGAGCCGCCTCGTCCGCAGACCTTCCGCGAAAGACACAGAGAACGCCGCCGCACGAGAATGAACGATTTCAAAAAAGACATGACGGCAATCAAGGAATGGATATATCACAAGGCGTTCAGGTTTTTCAGTAAATTCGCAAAGCATGAGGGAAATATCATACTCTTTTCGTCGGGTTCGCGTGCCGAGATCGGCGGGAACGAGGAATTTATCTACAAGCGCATGATCGAGCGCGGGCTTGACAAGCAGTACAAATTCCGCTTCGATTTCAAGGCGAATATCAACGAAGCGCGTTCTATGTTCAAGAAATTCCGTTTCTATTACTATCTTGCGACTTCGGATATAATTCTTCTTGATGACTATTACCCCGAGATATACAAATTTGATTATGCCAAGGACGTAAAGGTCTTGCAAGTCTGGCACGCCTGCGGAGCGTTCAAAACGCTGGGCTTTGAGAGAGTCGGCAAGCCGGGTGAGCCGCCTTTCAACACGAGAGTACACAAGTGCTATACTCATGTGCCTGTAAGCTCGGAACATTCCGCAAAGCACCATGCCGAAGGATTCGCCATTGATGAGCGCAAGTTTTATCCCGTGGGCATACCGCGGACGGATATTTTTTTCGACGAGGAATACAAGCGTAATATCCGTGAGAAGGATTATGAGGAGTTCCCCGCCTGCCGCAACGCAAAAAAGGTATATCTTTACGCGCCGACATTCCGCGGAAACAACGTCACAAACGCATGGTTCCCGTTTGACAAATTCGATCTTGACAGGTGGGGAGAATTTCTCGAAAAGGAAGATTCGGTGCTCATAATCAAGCTGCACCCGTTCGTAAAAAAGCGCGTCGAAATTCCCGAGCGCTACCGTGACAGGATTCTTGACGCTACCGAATATCGCGAGGTCAACGATATCTTATTTATTGTAGATGTTCTGATAACCGATTATTCTTCGATCATCTATGAAATGTCGCTGCTCGGTAAGCCGATGCTTTTCTTTGCGTTCGACAGACGTCATTATGAAGCGACCCGCGATTTTTATGAGCCTTACGAGCAGCTTGTTCCGGGGCGAATCGTCAGCGATTTTGACGAGCTTCTCGATGCGATGGAAAAAGAGGATTATGATTTCCACAAAATGGACGCTTTCGTTAAAAAAAATTTCAAATATACGGACGGCAAATCGACCGACCGAGTTATAGATCAGCTGATCATCGGCGGTCAGCAGGAACAAAACGGCTGAACGGCTGTATCGCCGCCGTTTAAACAGAGAGGAAAAGTATGATAAGCAACAATGATAATGGAATGATCTCCGTTTCGATGATGTGCGTTAGGCTTGATCTTACAATGGATTATCTTCGCGCTTTTGAGCGGAATAATGTTGAACTTCTGCATATTGATGTAATGGACGGAACGTTTGTACCGAATATTACGATTGGCGTTGATTATGTAAAACAGCTTCGCGAGATAAGCGATAAGCCTTTTGACTTCCATTTCATGGTAGATACTCCCGAAGAAAAAATGAAATGGTTTGACATTCGCGAGGGTGACTGGGTGTCGGTTCACTGGGAATCGACGCGGCACATCGACAAGTGTATGCAGTATATCAAGAGCCGCGGGGCTAAGGCGAGCGTGGCTCTTTGTCCGGGTACGCCGATATGGGTGCTTGAAGAGGTATACGATTATCTCGACGCCGTGCTGTTGTTAAGTGTTAATCCCGGCTTTGCGGGGCAGAAGATCATTCCTTCTGTAATAGGAAAAGTGAAGAAGATGAAACAGCACCTTATCGACATCGGCAGGGAAGATATTACAATTATAGCCGACGGAAATATGTCCTGTGAGAATGCAAGGCTGATGTACGACGCGGGAGCGAGGGTATTCGTCGCGGGTACTTCGAGTATCGTAAAGGACACCATAGAGGGCGTAGACGAAAGGATCGCCGCGAAAAGGCAGGCGATCAGCGCTCACTGAGTGCGTATCTCTGTTAAAAATGCCTTGCCGAAATTCTTTTTTGTCGGTCTTGACATAGCGGTCAATTTGTTGTATAATTTAAATGTATATCATGATTGAGATATTGAGATGGTGATTGATATGATGAATATACTTCAATTGTTAAAACCCAAGGCGCTTACGGCGTATGTGGTCGAGGATATGACGCTCAGGCAGGCGATAGAGATGCTCAGGCGATACGGATATACCGCTGTACCCGTTATCGACAGGGAAGGAAAATATGTGAAGGCGCTCGCAGAGGGCGACTTCATGTGGTTCATGCTCGAAAACGGTATCACCGAGCTTTCGGGGCTTGAACAATACTGCGTAAGCGATCTTCCGCGCAGAGTAATGTGCGAGCCCGTAAATATAGACTCAACTATCGGCGATCTTTTCATGCTTTCGATGAACCAGAATTTCGTTCCGGTAGTTGACGACCGAGGCGTTTTCAGCGGAATAGTTACCCGCCGCGACATCTTGCAGGCGTGTTACAGTGCGCTTAAGGACAGCGAAATGTTTTCGGCGCAGCCCGAATATATCCGCGAGGAAGCGGAAAACCGATAATGTGTAATTAATATGGCAGACGGCTGATCACCGTTTGTTTTTAAGGAGAGAGATAATAGATGAAGACCGAAAAAAAAGGCAGAACGCCCGCTGCCCGCAAAGGCAACGCAGCGCTCTGCGCGATACTTATTATGATAATGCTGCTGGCAGTAGGTACGGCGCTGCTTGTGGTAATGGGAGAAACACCTATTCATGCGAATGAGAGTATGCCGAGTTATATGTCGATAACCAATACGTCTTCGGCTGCGGATACTTCTTCGGAATCTATTCCCGAGCCTGTCCCCGAAGCGCTGATGGAATACCCCGATAAGGGTATGGAATTCATGCCGATGGAGCTTAAAGAGATCTCCGCGAAATACAACGTTCTGCTGGGCGTTACGGACAATACTCTTTACACGGGAAAGAATTATACAAAAAAGGCATATCCTGCCTCTCTTACCAAGATCATGACAGTTATCGTTGCGCTTGAAAAGGTTGACGATCTTTCCGCGACATACAAGTTCACCAAAGAGGATATGCAGAAGCTTGAAAACGAAAATGCTTCGGTTGCGGGATTTTCCGCAGGCGAAAAGGTGACTATCAGAGACCTTCTTTACGGTGCGATGCTCCCCAGCGGTGCCGATGCCACGCTCGGTCTGGCAAATTATGTAGCGGGCTCGGAAGATGCATTCGTTGATATGATGAACGACAAGGTCGAAGAGCTCGGTCTTGAAAACACGCATTTTGAAAATGCAAGCGGTCTGCACGACCCCAATCATTTTTCGACAGCGCTTGATATGGCAATGCTCGTAAAATACGCTATCGACAATCCCGATATCAGCAACGATTTTCTTAAGATCATCGGCGCTAAGAATTATAAAACAAAGAAGTCCAACAAGCATAAGGAGGGTATCACCCTTTCGAGTATCTTTTTCCAGAGATACGACGGGTTCTTTGTTGACCGCGACTCCGATAACAAGGAAGACTGCGAGATCGTAGGCGGGAAGACAGGTTTTACCGATGAGTCGAAATATTCGCTTGCCTCTGTCTACAAGATCGGGGAAAACTATTATGTCTGCATCACAATGAAGTCCGATAATTCCTCCAAGGCTACTGAGGACAACATCAGGATTTGCGAACGCTATCTTCCTGTGAACGATCTTGCGGGAACAGTCGAAAGAGGTCCCGAAAGCAGCAGCTCTTCTTCCTCCGAGGAGGACAGCAGCTCCGAATCAGCCGCGGAAGATGACAGCAGCTCGCATACGGACGATTCCTCCGAATCTTCTTCTTCGGTCAAGCTCGATCAGAGCGCGATCGACACTACGCCTTCGGTTATAGATCAGACCGAATCGACAGACGATTCCTCCGATGCGGCTATTATAACCGACAACGGTCAGGGTAACAATGATGGTACATCACCTGACCAGCAGGGAACCGAGCTTCCCATGATGGGGACTTGATTTAACTTAAAACCGAATACTTTTGCGGGGGTACTGTGCCGGTGCATGGTTGAGAGGAGTGATCCAACCCTTTGAACCTGTCGGTCAATACCGTCGAAGGAAGCAAGCAGCTAACGGGCGGGTTTTTCTTGAAAGACCCGCCTTTAATATGAAAGGAAGTAAAATACATGAGAGAGTACAGCACACAGATGGAAGCCGCCCGCAAGGGCATTATAACTCCCGAAATGAAGACCGTAGCGGAAAAGGAATACCGTACCCCCGAAGAGATCAGAGCGCTTGTTGCGACAGGTGAGGTATGTATTCCCGCGAATATCAACCACACATCTCTTTCTGCCGAAGGTATCGGCAAGGGGCTGCGTACCAAGATAAACGTTAATCTCGGTATATCTGGCGATGCCAAGGACTACGATCTTGAAATGAGAAAGGTCGATATGGCGCTGAAATTCGGTGCAGAGGCTATAATGGATCTTTCCAATTACGGTAAGACCAACAAATTCCGCACCGAGCTTGTGGCTAAGTCCCCCGCGATGATAGGCACTGTTCCGATGTACGACGCTATCGGCTATCTCGATAAAGACCTTCTGGAGATCACAGCAGAGGATTTTCTGCGCGTGGTAAGAGCTCATGCGGAAGAAGGCGTGGATTTCATGACGATTCATGCGGGTATCAACCGCCGCGCTGTTGAAGCATTCCGCCGCGACAAGAGAAAAATGAATATCGTTTCCCGCGGCGGCTCGCTGCTTTTTGCGTGGATGATGATGACAGGCAACGAGAATCCTTTCTTCGAGCATTATGACGAGGTGCTCGATATCCTCCGCGAGTACGACGTAACTATCTCGCTTGGCGACGCGCTGCGTCCGGGCTGCCTTGCTGATGCAAGCGACGCGGGTCAGATATCCGAGCTTATCGAACTGGGTGATCTCACCAAACGCGCCTGGGAGAAGGACGTTCAGGTAATGGTAGAGGGTCCCGGTCATATGCCGATGGATCAGATCGCCGCTAATATGAAGCTGCAAAAGACTATCTGTCACGGCGCTCCGTTCTATGTTCTCGGACCACTTGTAAGCGATATTTTCCCGGGCTACGATCATATCACCTCTGCGATCGGCGGTGCTATCGCTGCGGCAAGCGGCGCGGACTTTCTCTGCTACGTTACACCTGCGGAGCATCTTCGTCTGCCCGACGCCGATGATGTTAAGGAAGGCATAATTGCTTCTAAGATCGCCGCTCATGCTGCCGACATCGCAAAGGGTATCCCTCACGCAATGGACAAGGACAACGAAATGGCGGCAGCTCGTCATGCGCTTGACTGGGACGCAATGTTTGCAGTAGCAGCCAATCCCGAAAAGGCAAAGCGCTTCTACGAGCAGACACCTCCTTCCGAGCGTCATACCTGCTCTATGTGCGGCAAGATGTGCGCGGTAAGAACTACGAACATGATACTCGAAGGCAAGGAAGTTACCTTCTGCACCGAAAAGTAATGAGTACGAACGAATTTACCGACCGATATTCGGAAATAAAGAGTCGGCTCAGACAATTCGCGGAGAACAATAAAGAAGTTCATGCCGTTATTGCGATAGGTTCATCGACAAGAACCGATCTGCCCGCCGACAAGTATTCCGACCTTGATGTTATTATCGTAACCGAAGAGCCCGATGGCTGGTATTCGGGCGAATATTCGTCTTTGCTCGGAAAAGTCAGCATTTCTTTTATCGAGCCGACGCTGGGCGGCGGCAAAGAGCGCAGATGTATCTTTGACGAGGATAAAGACGTAGATATGCTGATCTTCACTCCTGAACAGTTTGATAAGGCGCTTTCCGACGGCGCGGCGCAGTGGGTCATGAACCGCGGCTATGAGATCATTTTTGACAGAGCGGGCTATTCCGAATCGGTCGGGAAATATGTAAAACCCGTTGTAAATTCTCCCAAAATGACGGAGGCGGAATTTGCAAATATTGTCGGTAATTTCTACTTTCATATAATCTGGGGGAGCAAGAAACTGCTTCGCGGCGAGCTTTGGTCGGCTGTCATCTGCGTGAACTCTTATCTGAAAAGTATGCTGCTTAAAATGATCGAACAGTATCATATTGCAGCTTCCGATACCGATGTCTGGCACGACGGCAGGTTTCTCGACCGTTGGGCTGAGCCGGAGGTCCTTAACGCACTGAGTTCGTGTTTTTCGCATTACGACAATACCGACTGCGAAAACGCGATCAAGGCAACTCATGCGCTTTTCGCGAAGCTTTCGAGAGCGGTAGCCGAAAAACGCGGATATAATTACCCGTATGAAGCGGAAAGCTGCGCTGCCCGTTTTCTGAAAGAGCAGCTGTAAGCATATTCGGCAAGCGCCGTTTAAAGAAAACTCCGTCGAATAAATGTCCGCGCTTGTCTGATATTTTTGGAATATTTTCACAAGATATACATAATCGTATGTTAAAATCATAAAGAATCAGTTATATAAACGGAGGTTTTATGAATGCAAAGATTATTGGTCGTTGACGATGAAGAGCGTATCCGCGAAGTTATCCGCGAGTATGCCGAATTATATGAATTTCAGGTAACTGAGGCTTCCGACGGTATGGAGGCTGTTGACTGCGTCAAAAAGAACGACTTCGATATTATTGTTATGGATATTATGATGCCGAAGCTTGACGGCTATTCCGCCTGCAAGGAGATAAAGAAGATCAAAGATATCCCCGTGATAATGCTTTCGGCAAGGGGCGAGGAATACGACAAGCTTTACGGCTTTGAGGTAGGCGTTGACGATTACGTTGTCAAGCCCTTCTCCCCGAAGGAACTTATGGCGAGGATCCGTGCCGTTATGGCGAGAGTAAGCGCGTCGAAAAAGACTGAAGATGTTATTACTTATCAGGGGCTTGTTATCAATTTCACCGCCCGCGAGGTAACGATAGACGGTCAGAAGGCGCAGATGACCCCGAAGGAATATGATCTGCTGTTCTATCTTGTGCGCAATATGAATATCGCTCTTTCACGCGAAAAGCTGCTCGAAGAGGTATGGGGCTTTGATTTCTACGGCGACGACCGCACCGTTGATACCCATATCAAGATGCTCCGAAACAGTCTCGGACCGTACCGCGGGCTTATCGTTACGCTGAGAGGAATGGGTTATAAGTTTGAAAAGATCAACTGAACCCGGTAATCAGGCTGTTAAGCGCGTCAGAAAAAAAGGCGCTCTCAAGCATTATGTATGGCTGTATTTTATGTTTGAGGCTATTTGTATTCTGGCGCTGCTTTGGCTTTTTCAGTATTTTTATCTGCCGAAGTATTACCGTGCGGCAAAAAAGCGTGACGTAGTTTCCGTGAGTGATATGCTCGTTTCTAATTTTGATTCCGAAAAAAGGACTCAGTATGTTCGGGATATTGCATTCGATCATAATATGTTCATACTCATCATGGACGAAAATATGAATGAAGTCGAATATCAGAACAATATGGGCGACTATTCTTTCATCGGTCAGGACATCACCAATCACGGCTATCAGATCTATCGGTTGAGGAAGATCATCGACGAAAGTGAGAAGGGAAGCATCACCAAACCTTTTCACGGAAATTTTGATCGCGACGAGATCTTTCACGGCAGGGTTTTCACCAGCGGCAACACAAAATATTACATATATCTTGAATCTCCCATTGAAGCTTTCGATTCCACGATAAAGATAATCCGTGAGCAGCTTTTGTATATTTCGGTGATATTGTTCGAGCTGGCGTTTATCATAACAGTTCTGATGTCAAGGAGAATTTCCAAGCCTATCGAGGAACTTACCGATACAGCAAAAAAGTTCGGAGAAGGCGATTACGAGGTAGAGTTCAAGGCTCAGGGCTATCGCGAGATAGAAGAGCTTTCGGGCGTTCTTGACAATGCCCGTGATGAGGTCAAAAAAGTTACCGATCTTAAGAAAGAGCTTATTGCGAATGTTTCTCATGATCTGAGAACGCCGCTGACTATGGTCAAGGCTTACGCCGAGATGATCCGCGATCTTTCGGGAAACAATCCCGAAAAGCGCGAGAAACATTGTCAGATAATAATCGACGAGGCGGACAGGCTTTCTGCGCTTGTAAATTCCATTCTCGAACTGTCTAAGCTTGAAAGCGCAAATGCCGAGCTTGAGCTGACAGAGTATTCTGTCCATGAGCAGATAGAGGATGTCTTAAAGCGATATACTCTGGTTATCGAGAAGGACGGCTATGATATTCGATTTGAGCCCGATGATGACAGATACATCGTCGCCGATCATGACAAGCTGGGACAGGTGCTGTATAATTTCATCAACAACGCGATCAATTACAGCGGTGAAGAAAAGCATATCCGCATCAGACAGATCAATATGCAGGGCTTTGTTCGCATCGAGGTCATTGATAACGGGCAGGGAATACCGAAGGACAAGCTTTCACAGGTCTTTGACCGTTACTATCGCGGCGGAAAGGTTAAGCGAGAAACAGTCGGCACGGGACTGGGGCTTTCTATATGTCAGCAGATACTCAAAAAGCACGAATTCAAATTCGGCGTATCGTCCGAAGAGGGCAAAGGCTCGACGTTTTGGTTCGAGGCAAGGCAGGCGCCTCTCGTTCCGAGAAAGCCTGCGGCTCAGGAGACTTCTGCCGAAATCAAAGAACAGGTCTAATACAAAAAGCGCTGTCGGGTACAGAACCGAGAGCGCTTTTTATTATTGTTCAGCCGCGAAAAATCCTTCAATAAATACGGTGTACTGCCGCCATTCGGGGGGCAGCCCCTTCGTCAGAAATTCGGCATAATGTCTGTTTCGTTTCAGATAATCGCGATACATCGCAGTGCTTTCCTCTTCGGGCTTGGGAGTGCTTCTCAGCACGTCTATCGCGATGAGCACTCTGTCGTGCTTGTACGCGCCGAGTTTTCCTATGCTGTTGGGCTCGTTTCGGAAAAGCTCGTCGATCACTTGTCTGTCAAAGAACACGCCGCCCTCGTCGGTATTTCCACGCAGTATAAAGGCTCTCAACAATGCTTTGTGAATGTTGTAATTTCTGAGTATCTGCTGCGGCGGTATCAGCTTTCGGTAAGTCCTGCCGTTTTCCGTCCAGATAACCCCATGCAGTGATTCGCAGCACG
The DNA here is from genome assembly GCA_024697705.1 of Ruminococcus sp. Lineage (GTDB taxonomy): Bacteria > Bacillota > Clostridia > Oscillospirales > Ruminococcaceae > YE71. Next base: position 2,398 of record JAILFF010000021.1, on the reverse strand, counting down.
GGTGGAACACCTCGGTTTGTTCGTCGGTGACGGCGCGGAGATTGCAAAAGTGGGCAGCTCTTAAGCTGCGGCTCTTTATGCTAAAACTATTCACATAAACGTATTCTCCGAGCTGCGAGGGCTTGATGCTGACGTCGGCGCCCGCATATACATAAACGTCGAGATTCTCCGTTGCGACGGAAGATGGTATGTCGTAGCAGATAGTATTATCTTCACGGAATTTCACGCGAGTGTCTACTGAGGAATATGCTGCTCTGTCCTCAAACGATCTGCTGTTGATATGAATATTATTGCAGTGGGAAAGGTCAAGCTTTGAGAGGTTCGGAATAGACCTGTTTTCAAAGCGAAGCTCTGTATTTGGGTCTCTAAGAGAAAATGCTATTGTGCGCTGACTGCCGATCGTCAGCACATCTAAATAGTTGTACCCTTTCGGTGTGCGGAGCGTTATCATGTCGTATTTGCCTGTCAGGGGAGTGTTGAAAAACGCTTGCCCTTCGACGTAAGGACTTGTCCCTCCGTCGAACGGGATTATCCGGCTTAAGGCAAAACCCCTCAGTCCGCTTGAATTGAAAGCCTTCTCACCGATCATTCGGCAGCGCCCGGGAATATCAATATACCAAAGCGAATCGCAGTTCCAAAAAGCCTCATTCCCGATACGATCGAGCGTTCGCGGAAGATGAATGTACCTCAGCTGACGGCAACAAGAAAAAGCACGGTCGGGTATCTCCGTCAGACCGTTTTCAATGAGGACGTTTTCCACAGAGCTGTAATAAAAGCAGTTCTCCGAGAGTTTTTTTACCGAGCACGGAATGGAAACATTCCTGACCTTTGCCTTTAGAAAAGAATTCCCGCCAAGCTCGTTTACCGTGCAGCCGTCGATCGAAGAGGGCACAATAACGCTCTCCTCGCTGCCCGAATAGCGCGTTATGCGGACACGTCGGCGTGACTTGTATCTGTAATGCCAGCCCTGCGCTTTCGCTTCGCTTTTTGTCAGGGCGATGTGGCTGACGTGTACCTCACGGTTTGTCGGAATATCGGGAGTGTATATCGAAAGCTCCGAGATTGTTTTTTCTGCACTCATGCGTTCACCTCAGTATTCTATAATTTGGTAATCCTTATAAAGGAGCCCGCTGTCTTTGATTTTCGGCTCGTGAAGATTCTTCGTTATCGGGTAAAGCACTCTTGCAGCGCCGTCGTCGAAGGTCAGATACGGCTTGAAAGATTTGCTTATCTCATAGCCGGGCGGGAACTGATTCGACACCCAGCCGGGGTCGCAGGAGTAGACATAGATATTATCCCCAGCGAAATCCGCAGCGATAGAGTGAGTCATCATATTTAGTGAAGCCTTTGCCATATTGGTATGAACGTGTCTTGCCAATTTCTGACGAAAATTGAATCTTCCCTCGACGGAGCTGACGTTTATCACAAAGCGGTTTTGTGAAACGCCGTTCGCAAGGCATCTTCGCAGACCGTTAGTCAGCATGAACGGCGCTGTCACATTTATGAGCTGTACCTCCAAAAGCTCCTGCGGGGAAATGCTTTCGGGCTTGCGCACCCAGGAATTGTCATTCTCGGTCTCGCCGTAATCGGTCTGTCTGATACTCGGCATAATGGCGCTGCTGTCCGCGGCATTTCCGAGCGGGATAAGCGCGGGGCTGTTCAGCGCCAAACTGTTTTCATGAGCCGCCAGCTCCGCGTAGTGGCTGTTTGACTTTTTGACTGTCTGAGCGGCGTTGTTGACAAGAATATCGAGCCGACCGCCGCAGAGCCGTTCTATCTCGCCGATAAGTTCGCTTATCCTGTCAACGCGGATAAGGTCGAACCCGATTATGGTAAGCCTGTCCTTGAAGCTATGAAAATCGGGCTCATTCGAGTAATTTTCCAAAGCCGTCTGCGGATAGCGCGTAACGGCGATCACCCGCGCTCCCTGTCTTAAAAGCCTGAGACAGACGGCATAACCTATTTTTATCCTGCCGCCCGTGACTACCGCTGTCAGTCCCGAAAGATCGCAGGAAAGCTCTCGCATTTCTTCGTTCATTTTCCGACAGTCGTCGCAAATACCGTAATAGTCGATATTACGTCGGCGGCAGATAAGGCACATTCTCATATATTAGCTCCTTGACTTTATCAAACCGATGTGCTATAATTAGAATATCGGTAGTTTATGTAAAACACCCGTCCGCAAGCGGGAGAAGCTGCCTTGCAGCCCGACCCCCGCATAGTTCAGTGGAAGAACACCGCCCTACGCAGGCGGTCAGCGGCGGTTCGATTCCGCCTGCGGGTCTTAATATTTCGCTTGACTATTTTCTGCCGATGTGTTATAATAAACATATCGGTAGTTTATTATGGTGATTGTCCCCGTATTCTCAAGAATAAGCTGTCCTACACTCATTCCGCT
>JAILFF010000324.1 GCA_024697705.1 Ruminococcus sp. | reverse complement strand
TATTACAAACGTTATAAAAGCAATTACAAGAATGAAAAAGTCATTGCTGACGATGCTTTTAGCCATTTCATCCCAAAACGCTTTGCTAAATAACCCACTATTCATAGAAGTGCTCCCCCAAAATAATAGTCTATAAGCATTATATCACATATTCCTACATTTTTCAAGCGTTTTTCTGCATTTTTGACAAAAAACTCTCCCCCGCAAACGGGAGAGAGCAATAAAACTAATTATTTTGCCTTGTTATTCAGCCAAACCTTCATATCCGTCTCGCCGCGGTTGGCACGGCAGAAATACGGTATCAGCTTGACGCGGACGGGCTTTTCGGCGGGAGGTGCTGTCGTGTACAGCTCTTCCGAATCGTCGGCGCGTAAGCCGTCCGCTTCGAGCGCGGGAATCCCGTCAAGACCCTCAGCCGCACATTCCACAATGTCTCCGCCCGTGAGCGACAGCCCAAGCACCGTGCCGCCGTTGTCCACGCCCTCGGCGCAGTAAACAAGCGTTCCGCGGCACACGCACGCCTTGCCTTCGAGCGCGGGAACTCTGCGCGAACCGTAGACAAAGCGCGGCTTGCCGTCAAGGGTCAGCCCGATAACGTCGCCCGGCTTCACGTCAAGATACGCATAGCCCTTTTCCGCGCGGAAATCTGAGGTTTTGCCGTTCACGGAGATGACGGTCTCGCGGCTCCAAGCGGGCAGCCTTATTGCAAGGGTATGCGCTCCGTTTGTGACTTCTTCAACGGTGTAATTGACGGTCATGCCGAACGGATATTCCGTCTCGCACTTGATCTTCATGCCGTTTTCAAAGCTTACTTCGCCCGCCGCGAACATATGGCAGAACGCGGTGTCGGCGCTCTCGCCGTAGGCGTACTTGCCGAAGGACATGATCGTTCTCGCGGCGTTCGGGGGACAGCAGGCGCAGGCGTACCAGCCCGGACGAACAGGCAGAGTGTGGCGGTGGGTCTTGGCCTTGCCCGAAATGCCGCTTATGCTTTCGAGCGGGTTGACGTAGTAGAAGCTCTTTCCGTCCCGAGCCATTCCCGCCAGTACCGTGTTGTAGAACGCCTGCTCCATAACATCGGCGTAGCGCGAATCGGGGTCGCTTTCGAGCAGCCGCGAAGCGAAGAACATAAGCCCGATAGAAGCGCAGGTCTCGCAGTAGGCGGTGTCGTTCGGCAGGTCGTAGTCCACCGAAAAAGCTTCTCCGTGAACGGTAGCGCCGATGCCGCCCGTTATGTACAGCTTGCGGCTTGTGATGCTTTCCCAGAGGCGTTCGCAGGCGGCTTTAAGCTCCGCGTCGTCCGTTTCGCCCGCTATGTCAGCCATCGCGGTGTAGAGATAAACGGCTCTCACGGCGTGACCCACTGCTTCGGACATCTCGCGCACGGGTCTGTCGGACTGCTGATACTCTCTGTCCTCGCCGTTGCCGCCCCAGACTACCCAGTCGCGTGCGGAGCGTTCCTTCTTGTAATAATCGGGATCGACCCCGCGCACGTTCACGAAATGCTCCGCCAGTTCAAGGCATTTTTTCTCGCCGCTCACGCGGTAGAGCTTCATCAGCGCCAGCTCGATCTCGGGGTGCCCGGGATAGCCCGCCGTGCCGTCCGTGACAAAGCGCTTGTAGATATGCTCGGCGTTTTTCAAACAGACGTCGAGCAGCTCGCGTTTTCCCGTCGCTTCGTAATAAGCCGCCGCCGCTTCGTACAGATGACCAGCGCAGTACATCTCGTGACCTTCGAGCAGATTGCCCCAGCGCTTTTCCCTGTCCTTTATCGTGAAATAGGTGTTGAGATAGCCGTCCTTGTCCTGCGCCGCGGCGATAAGCGAGATAAGCTCGTCGGCTTTTGCTTCAAGCTCCTTATCGGGGTAAAGCGCCAGCGAGAACGCCGCCGCTTCGAGCCATTTTGCCGCGTCGGAATCCTGAAAGACCATGCCGTAAAAGCCGTCGCCGACGTCCTCGCCGCGCAGAGCCGCCGCCGCGTTTTTGAAGTTGCCGTAAACGTGGCTTTTCGAGACGTTCTCGCCCGCATTGTCGCGCAGAACGTCGTACTGATAGGGGATAACGGTATCCTTAACGAGCCGCTGATAATCGCCGATAAATCCTTCGGCGCGGTAGCCGGTCGTGCCGAGCTGCTTTTGAATTTTCATAGTTGTTCACTCCTTGACGTTTATTTACCGTTCCTGATAAATTTGATAAGCCTTTCGGGGTCGTCGAAGCCGTCGTAATCGCCGACTATGCCCTCGCGGTGATAGACCACGCCGCTCTTTTCATTACGTTCAATGCAATCGAGCAGTTCTTCCACGCCGTAACGTCTGACAAACAGCGTTAAGCCCAGCGGCTTTTGCTTTGAAAGCATACCCTTGTTGCAGTCCTCACCACATTCGTAGCAGGCGGCAAGACCTTTTTCGGCGGAACAATTTCTGTTCGGACACCAGTCCTTGCCCTCGCAGTCACCCGAATTGCAGCCCGCGCATTTGTCATTCTCGCTGCAAAGGCAGCAGGCAAGCCCGCACCTTGCTATACCGAGTTCTCTTTTCATGTTCTGTCCTCCTTAAATTTATACGGTCTGATTTTATGATTATTATAGCAGAAGTCCGTACAAAAGTCAACAGAAATATATACACATTTTTATATATTTGAAAAGCCGCGCATCAAGGTAAAAAAGCAGAATACTATAAATGAGCATCAAAGTGAGGGCAAAACAAAAGTCTTAGGAAAGGGGTGTGGGGGAGAACCCTTCTTCACGGCACGAACGCAGTTCGTGCAGGTTTCCCCCACAAAGCTGACGACGGCAGCAATCCATTCGGTGAAAGCAAATTGAACAGATAAAAATAAAATCGGCAATTTCATAAGAAAGCCTACAAAAAAGCAGAAGTGAATAATTCTGCAAGTCTGTACGGAAACAAGTGAATTGCCGATTTTATTTGCATGAAAGAGCGGAGCGATTTTCATGCAACAGCGGCGCGAACGACCGTATTATGTCTGTATGAGCTTTTCCCCTCCGTTGTGATAATCGGACATTTGTGCTATTCATTTGCGAAAATTGCTGCGCTCTTTCGCAAATAAAAAATCGGCAATTTCCTTGTTTCCGTACTGTCTTGCAGAGCTTT
>JAILFF010000321.1 GCA_024697705.1 Ruminococcus sp. | reverse complement strand
ACCTTCATGACGCAGAAAATGACCATCGAGTACGACGAGGACAGCGAGAAGAAGATCTTCAAGGAGATCACCAAGGCTGTCAAGAAGGTCGAGCCCGACACTTCGGTTAACTTTGACTGATAAACCACCGAACAGCGCCGTGCGGAGAACCGTGCGGCGTAAAGTACCGGAAAGGAATTGCGCTATGAAGATAAAGCTGTCAAAAAAGCAGAAAAAAATGCTGTACCGCATAATCGGGGCTGTCGTGCTGCTTGCCGCGGCATTGATCGTTTCGCACGTTTTCGAGCTGCCGCGCCCCGCGCTTATCGGGATTTTTCTGCTGCCGTTTGCCTGCGCCGGCTGGGACGTCGTGAAAAAAGCGGTAATGAACATCGGACACGGACAGCTTTTTGACGAGAATTTCCTTATGACCGTAGCGACAATAGGCGCTATGGCGGTCGGCGAGTACAGCGAGGGCGCGGCTGTCATGATCTTCTACCAGACGGGCGAGCTTTTCCAGAACATCGCCACCACCCGTTCGCGCAAGTCCGTTGCGGCGCTTATGGACATTCGCCCCGACAGCGCGGTAGTTCTGCGGGACGGCGAGCGCGTCGAGGTTCACCCCTCCGAGATCGAGACGGGCGAGATCATCGAGGTACGTGCGGGCGAAAAGCTCCCGCTTGACGGGGTTATCGTCGAGGGCGGCAGCTCGCTCAACACGGCGGCGCTCACGGGCGAAAGTATGCCCCGCGAGGTCGCGGCGGGCGACGAGGTGTTAAGCGGCTGCGTAAACCTTTCGGGTACGCTTAAGATTCGCACGACTAAGCCCTTCGGCGAATCGACCGTATCGAAGATCCTGCAAATGGTCGAGAACGCCGCGTCAAAAAAAGCGCGTTCCGAGAATTTCATCACGAAGTTTGCGAAGGTCTACACTCCTGCGGTTGTCGGCGCGGCGGTGCTGTTAGCCGTTATCCCGCCGCTCGTTACCAACATAGCGTTCACCGACTCGCTCATGCGGGCGCTGAATTTCCTCGTGGTGTCGTGTCCGTGTGCGCTCGTTATCTCGGTGCCGATGAGCTTTTTCGGCGGTATCGGCGGCGCTTCTCGAAAGGGCGTGCTTATCAAGGGCGGAAACTACATGGAATCGCTTTCTGAGGTCGGCACGGTGATCTTCGACAAGACTGGCACCCTCACCCGCGGCGAATTCTCGGTAACGAAAGTCATTCCGAACGGCTGCACCGAGGAGGAGCTTCTTTCGGCGGCGGCTTCTGCCGAGAGCGGTTCAAATCACCCGATAGCACGTTCGCTTATCCGCGAGGCAGAGCTTAAGGAGATAAGCTTCTCGTCGGCGACCGATCACAAAGACCACTCGGGAATGGGCATTTCCTGCATGGCTGACGGCAGCGAGATCCTCGCGGGCAATGCGGCGCTGATGTCGGCAAACGGCATTGATTTTACTAAGCAGGAGCTTACGGGAACAGTCGTTCACATCGCACGCGGCGGAAAATACCTCGGTGCGGTGAACATCAGCGACACCGTGAAGCCCGACAGCCGCGAGACTATCGCAAAGCTCCGCGAAATGGGCATACGCACTGTTATCCTCACGGGCGACAGCAAAGCCGCGGGCGAAGCGGCGGCGCGTGAGCTTGGTGTGGACGAGGTATTCACCGAGCTTATGCCGCAGGACAAGGTGGCAAAAGCCGAAGAACTGATCGCGGCGGGCAAGGGCAGAGTAGCATTCGCGGGCGACGGCATCAACGACGCGCCCGTGCTCTCCCGCGCCGACGTAGGCATAGCAATGGGCGCCTACGGAGCGGACGCCGCAATCGAAGCCGCGGACATCGTTCTCATGGACGACAAGCCGTCGGGCATCGTCACGGCGATAGGCATTTCCCGCAAGACCATCGGCATCGTCAAGCAGAACATAGCGTTTGCGCTTGGCGTGAAAGCACTGGTGCTGCTGACGAGCGCACTCGGTATCACGAATATGTGGGCGGCGGTCTTCGCCGACGTAGGCGTGGCAGTCCTCGCGATACTGAACGCCATGAGAGCGCTCGGCAAAAAGCCCCCCGAGCCGTCAGCGGAGGAGCTTGTCCCTGCGGCGGCGTAAATCAAAAATATGATCTCCGTATTCCCATAATTAAGGATATTGAGGGCAGTCCGTTCTTGCTTTGTCAAAAGGCGCAGCTACGGACTGCTCTTTTTTCGGCTGCGTGCTTTCCGATAACTGCTGTTTTATTTGCGCGATATTATTGCTCCCTCAATTATAGCAATCCAAGAAAATATCTGCATAAAGATTTCGAGAGAAAAATTCACAGTACAAGGAAAACGACCGCAGGAGGTGGTCTGAACGAAGTTCAGACAGTCGCCCTTCAAGGGAGTTTGACGCAGTACTGTGAATTTTT
>JAILFF010000278.1 GCA_024697705.1 Ruminococcus sp. | reverse complement strand
GCCGATGAATCATACATCAAAGAGTATCTTGATTGCAAGCCCCGAAAGCATTTCGGCATCAAGAGAAAGGCGAAGATAGCGGTCGGCATAGCCGCGGCTGCGGCGTTTGCGATACCTGTCGGGGCGTATGCGTATAACACTTTTTTCCACAAGGACAGTGTTAAGCATTACATTGAAAACGCCGAAGAGCTTGAAAGCCGTGATCTTGTTGCAAACATGACTGCCGCAGACAATGACGGTGAGATACGCTTTACGGTTGAAACGGTGCTTAATGACGGAAAGCAGCTCTACGCCGTTGTCACTGCCGAAAAAATTGCGGACGGTGCAGAAAAATACGCAATGCACTATACAACAGGCGGACTTAGGTACTTCGTGACGGCGGTCTATGCTGACAACGACGAGTTCATCACGAATAATACGAGTACTAGTCAATACTTTGACGGCACAGAAAAGGCTGCAGAAGACCGCCGTGCGCTCATCATCGACCTTGACGGAGTTGACACCGCAAGAGGAATAAAGCTCTTGTTCCACAAAGAGCGCGGAAACAACTTTTACGGCGAGGGCAGACCCACAGGGCAGTGTGACAATAACAGCATCCCGATTTTGAGCGACTGCGATATAGAAATATCGGCGGAGAAAAACATAGCCTGTACGGAACTTAAAAACGCTGACGGCGAAACCGTATTTCTCTCCGATTATGAGCTTTACAGCCGTCCTGCTGTCTGGAATGAAACTACCGAATTTAAAGCGGACACTACTCTCATCAAATCGAACGGCGAAAGAATACCTCTCGAAAACATCCGTGAGATTTGCTATATGGAGACTTATTCCTATCTCCTTTTTGACCGCATTATTGATACTGATATAACAGGCGTAGAGATAAACGGTGTGGAATATCTGAAATAAACGGCTTTACGGCGCGGCTTCGGCTGCGCCTTTTTTTGCTCGAAACGATTTTAAAAGCTGTCAGATAACCAAAACAAACGGTCCACACAACACCGCATTCTATCATATTACGGGCAAAAACTTTACGATAGGTGAGCTGCGTTTTCTCGTTGACTCTGTTTCCATCAACAGGTTTCTCTCCGCAAGGCAGAAGCAGGAGCTTATCAAAAAGTTTGAAAATATGTGCTCCAAAACGGAGATGACGACCATGGAATAATGCATATCGTCATCGAACAGCTCCTGCTTGATGACGGCATTTTAAGCCGCTGAAAACACCGAGACCCGACCGCCGTAAAAAGCGATCGGGTCTCATCGTATAAATATTTTGCTCTGCAAGTTCGGGTCTGAAAAATGGTAAACTTGTGGTAAAATGACTTGCTTATGGCTTAATACATCGGAGAATACAGCGTTTTGAGACTCATGAAAGTGCTTTGCCGTGGCAGACGAACATTATCTTTTTCATACTTTTCTCTCCTCCGTTCATGTAATTGAATAAACCTCTCCCATAATATTATAGCATATTTCCCGCAATGTTTCAATACCCTTATTCCGAAAACGTCCACAAACAAAATCATCGGCTAACCGACATTTTTTCTTTATAAGAAAAAGCACCGCGTTAAAAGAACGCGGCGCTTTTCAGAGGAGTTATTATGAACAAAAAGTATTTGGCAAAATATTAAGGAAATTATCCCCTGACAGGGAGCAGTCCTGCGATAGCGTCGATGAACTGGTTGATAGGCATGGTCTGGAGCCAGATCCTTCCGGGACCGGTTACTCTTACGTTGGTAAGACCTTCGCCGCCCGCAAGAACGTTTCCGAGACCCTTTACTCTTTCAACAGACATCTGAACGCTGCCTTCCATTGCGGCAAGGAAACCGTTATCTATAAGCATGGACTCTCCGGGAGCGAGGGTGTATTCAACAACGCTGCCGTCGATCTCAAGAAGGAGCATACCGCTTCCTGTAAATTTCTGCATGATGAAGCCTTCACCGCCGAACAGACCGGCGCCCATCTTCTGGAAAGCTACCTCGAAATTAACCGACGGAGCAGCCGCAAGATAAGCTCTCTTCTGTGCAATGATGGTCTGACCGGGCTCTAAGTACAAACCAAAGATCTCGCCGGGGAAAGAAGAACCGAAAGCGATCATGCCGTCGCCCTGCGCGGTGTAGGTATTCTGGAAAATGCTCTCGCCGCTAACTGCTCTCTTAAGCATACCGCCGAGACCGCTTCCGCCCGCATTGGTAGCCATCTGCATATTGGGAGTCATCCATATCATAGCGCCTCTCTGACAATTAACGCTTTCGCCGCCGTTAAGGTGAATAACTGCCACGGGATACGGCTGACCTTTAATTTCGTAATTCATAAATCATTCTCCTTTAATTGTAGGATACGGAAGCTCTCGCAGCATTGCCGAACGTTCCGCGGAAAAGAATAACCTTCAAAATTCTTTTCTAACAAAATAATATCATAACATGAACGAAATGTCAATACTTTGTATCAAAATCCCAAAAAGTTTAGATGATTTATGAAAAATCAAGGTCGTTTTTTTGATATTATGACAAATAATTGACGTAATGTTACAAAAGTACTTACAACTTACGGGAAACTGTTACCAATGACTAATCAATCTGTTTTCTTTTTTTTCTGCGCGGAAGACTTTATATTCGCAAGCGGTGAAGCCTCTGCTGCGCGTTTCAAGTCCTCGTTGCCGAGATGAGTATAGATCTCGGTCGTGGCAATGCTCTTATGCCCGAGCACATCGCGCAGAACTAAAGTATCGACTCCGCCGTGCTGATACATCAGCGTAGCGGCTGTGTGGCGCAGCTTGTGCGTGGTGATGCCGAGATTCGACAGCCCCGCACGTTCGAGCATTTCCTCAACGATCTGCTGCACACGGCGGCGAGTTATGCGAGTGCCGCGCTGCGATAGGAACATCGCCTTTTCCTCCGTGCTTACCGTAAAGCGTATCCTCAGATAATCGTGCAGGGCGTCCATGCAGGCGGTGTTCAGGTAGACGATGTGCTCCTTGCTGCCCTTTCCGAACAGGCGGAGCGTTTTGTTTTCCTCGCTGAGATCCACAAGATCGAGCCCCACCAGCTCCGAAAGCCGCATACCGCAGTTTAAGAACAGACAGATTATGCAGTAATCGCGCTCGCGGTGTTCCGAGTCGATACTCGCGAGCATCTGCAAGGACTGTTCGAGCGTAAGGAAGCGCGGGTCCTTGTTCTTGACGCGGGGTAATTCGAGATGCTCGACGGGATTTTCCGCAAGGCGGTAGGCAGGGTCATCGACTTTCAGCGCAAGAAACGAATAAAATTTTTTCAGCGCCGAAGATTTTCTCGCTCTTGTCGCGGTGGAATTACCGCGCTCCTGAGCAAGATAATACAGATATCGGTGCGCCCCGCCGAGCGTGAACTTCTTAACAAGCTCAAACGGCACGTCTTTAATGCTTATATCGCCCCATTCGACCGCAGGATCGCAGAGACCGTTCAGCTGCTTCAAATAGCGCAGGAACGTCCGCAGGTCGATGTAGTAAGCCTCCTCTGTGCGGGCGGCGCGCACCTGTATGACCTTGAGATAGGTAAGAAACTGCGCGAGATAGTCGGGGCAGTCGTCCATATATTCCTTCTTCAAATAAATGCCTTCCTTCAAATAAATAATTGCACATAAACTTTTTGTTATCCACTTTTTTGATTATATCACACGGCTTTGCAATTGTCAAGGCGGCGCAAAAAGTACCGTCCCGCAAACTCGGGGGGGTGAGTCTGCGGGACGGCGCTTGCTATATTGAGGAAATAACTATAAAGCTTGAATTATTCTTTTACGCCGCCGATGGTAAGTCCGGCAACGAAGTATCTCTGTAAGAAGGGATACAGACAAATGATAGGCAGCGAGGTGATAACCGTCGCGGCTGCTCTCATCGTGGTGGGAGTAACCGAAGCGCCCGTCGCGTTCTTCATCGTTTCGGCGTTGGTGTTCTGGTTGGTTACTGAAGAAAGCATCTTCTGAAGCTCGAACTGGAGCGTGGTAAGATTGGTAGCCGTGTTGTTGTAAAGCATGGCGTCGAACCAGGAGTTCCAGTGACCTACCGCCGCGAAAAGCGATACCGTAGCGATAACGGGCATACACAGCGGAAGAATTATCTTGAAGAAGATAGTCAGGTGACCCGCGCCGTCCATCATTGCGGATTCCGCAAGGCTGTCGGGCAGACCGTTCATGTAAGTGCGGAGTACAAGCATATTCCAGGCGCTTACCATGCCGGGAAGAATGTATACCGAGAAGCTGTTGGTCATGCCAAGCTGCTTATATACAAGGAACACGGGAATAAGACCGCCCGATACATACATCGTAGCCACATACAGAAGCGAGAGACCTCTCTTGAAAACGAACTCCTTACGGCTCAGGATATATGCGAGAAGCGCCGTGACGAATGTTGACGAAAGAGTACCGATGACCGTTCTCAGAACGCTGACTCTCAACGCAATGGGAAGAGTCTGCTTGCCCAAAAACTCGGAATAGTTCTTAGTAGTGAATTTTCTCGGGATAATGGTGATGCCGCCGCGAAGCGCGTCAAGACCGTCATTGAACGAGAGCGCTACCATGTTGAGCAGCGGATACAGAATGATGACCACAGACAACAGGAGCACAACGGTATTTATCGAATCAAAAACGATATCTCCGGTAGAGCGTCTGCTGAACATACTGCTCTTTTTATCAAAGGCTTTTTCTGCCGCTTTCTTTTCTTTCTTTTCTGAAAAATCTGCCATACTATCCCCTCCGATCAATACAGGCTCTCTTCGCCCATTCGTTTGGCAGCGAAGTTCGACGCCGCTATCAGTATGATACTTACAACGCTCTTGAAGATTCCTGCCGCGGTACCGAGCGAATAGTTGCCCTTACCGATACCGTACTTCAGAACGTAGATGTCGATAGTCTGCGATACTTCCTGAACGAGACCGTTGCCGAGCATATACTGTATCTCGAAACCGGCGTTAAGTACGTTACCGATATTCATTATAAGGAGTATGATGATAGTAGGCTTGAGTCCGGGAAGAGTGATGTGCCATATTCTGGAAAGTCTGCCCGCACCGTCGATGGAAGCCGCCTCATAAAGGTCGGGGTTGATCGAGGTAATAGCCGCGAGGTAGATGATACTGTTCCAGCCCGTTTCCTTCCACAGGTTCGTGAAACCGACTATCCACCAGAAATAGCTCTTCTCTTCGAGCCATGCAACCTCCTTGTCGATAGCTCCGATGGAAGTGAGGAAGTTGTTGAGCATACCGTTTTCCATACGAAGAACGTCGTAAACGATACCGGTCACGATAACCATCGAGAGGAAGTGAGGCAGATAGGAAATAGTCTGAATGACCTTTTTGCCAAACGTATATCTGAACTCGCTGAGGAGTATAGCGAAAGCGATCGCAAATATGGTGCCCAGCACGAGATTTATAAGACCCATCGCTACGGTATTTCTTATTACCTTTACAAAAATACCATTTTGGTTAGTGAAAAGGAACTGGAAATTCTGAAGCCCTACAAACTCCGAATGGAAGATACCGGTCTTCGGCTTGTATTTTTGGAAAGCCATGATCCAGCCGAACAGCGGAACGTAGCAGAAGATCAACACATAAATAACAAACGGGATCGAAAGAAGGATAAGCACCTTCTGATTCTTTACTTTTTTCAAGAAATCAGGATCCTTAAACATTAATGTACACCTCCGAGATGTTCCCCAACTTCCCTCAGTAAAGATGTATCACAGCGTTCATACGAACCTCTCAAAGGAGCATATGACATCTTTATTGAGGGAAGCAGGGGATAGAAATAACCTAAAAACTTATTTCAGCCCTAAAAAATATCTGTCTTCCCTCTCCGCACCGCGGCGGAGAGGGGAACAGATAAAAAGTTACGATTTATGGAAAGCTTCTATACTTCAATTTTTGCCTTCTGCAACATCTATTCTTCTCTGGATCTCAGCGTCGAGAGAATCGAGGAAGCACTGAACGTCACAGTTATCGTTGTAAGCCTTCATGTACTCGTCCCACTTAGCATCGAAATCGTCAGCCTTGCAGACTTCGGGGAGCCACTGATGCTTGATATCAGCCATATTAGCCCAGGCAAGACCGTTGTCGGTGTCGGAGGTCAGGTTGTTCGAGTAAGACCACATCGGATACCAGGGAGCATTCTCTCCGGAGGGATTGAGGAGCTGAGTATAGGTCTCGGCGTTGTAAGCGCTCAGGCACTCCTTGACCTCGTCGGAAAGGGAATCATAGAATTCCTTCGGCTGGTTGTCGGGGTTGCAGGCGTTGATGCCGTCGAGAGCCATGCCGCCGTACAGCGGGAAATAAGGATACGGACAGAGATGATGATTTCTGTAAGACTCCTGAGCTGCGTTGTCGCGCATTTCCTGAGTACGATAGAACAGACCGTCATCGCCTACGAGGTAGTCTTCACCCTCTACGCCCCAGTTTCTGAGTGTGTGGATCTCGGGATCGAGCAGGTCGTTGATGAACTGCATAGCGCCGGGGATATCCTGGCAGCTGGTGGTGATGGTGATACCGTTAGATACGTCGAGAGCGGCGTCGCTGTGATATCTTTCCTTGATGCCCTTCTCAATTACGATGCCCTGAGGAACATAGGTGCAGCCCTTGAGCTCTGCCTTTTCGAGAGCAGCCTGCTTGATAGCGAGCTCGCCGTCGTTGAAGTCCCAGTGCTGGTCGCACATACCGCAAACACGGCCGGTGGACATCTTGGAAATATAAGTATCATAGTTCATAGAGAAGGTCTCGGGGTCGATGATGCCCTTATGATACTCTTCGTTGAGCTTCTTGAAATACTTCTTTGCGGTAGGAGTGGTGTTGTAGTCGATAGCCTTGTGAGTATTCTCATCAACTATGCAGCAGCCGTCGTTCGGATAACCGTCGAGGAAGAACGGAGCGTTTTCAAGGCAGAAGTATCTCCAGTCTTCGCAGAGGATCGAATAACCGATGTTAGGTGTGCCGTCCTCCATTGTGGGATGCTTCTCGATGTACTTCTCGATGCAGTCGAAGTACTCGTCGAGAGTCTCAAGCTTCGGATAATCCTGATCCTTAAGTACGCGGGTCTGGATCCAGAAAGCCTCGTCGTTGTGGATCGTTCCGGTGTCGTACATATATCTCTTACCGAACTGAGGCATCAGATAAACATGATCCCATTCGCCCTTGATAGCGTTCCACTGAGCGTCGGAATAGAATTTCTTGATATTCGGATAATCGTCCCAATATTCATCGAAGGCTACCGCCGTGCCTGCGTCTACCATCTGAGGAAGAGCCGCGCCTGCGGTAACGAAGTCGGGATAATCGCCGCCGGCAATTCTAACGCCCATTGCTTCGGCAGCGGTCTGACCAACGAGCCAGGTATCCTTGCACTTAGCGCCGATCTTTTCGGCTATGATCTGCTGAACCTCGTTGTCAGCGTCGATCTCGGTGCCGGGTACTGCGTGGAACGCGGTGAACTCCTTGATCTCTCCGGAAGAAGACTTGGTGTCCTTGCTGCCGCCGTCGTCCTTTTTGCCGTCGTCCTTTTTGCCGTCGTCGGTCTTGCTGTCGTCCTTCTTGCCTTCATCCTTTTTGCCGCCGTCTTCGGTCTTTGCCTCGGAGCTGGTACCATCCGTGCTTCCGCCGCCGTTATCATTTCCGCCGTCGTTGCCGCAGGAAACCATTCCCATTACCAATAAGGCAGCCATTGAGAAAGTGATTACCTTCTTGAAATTTTTCATAGAAATAACCTCCAAAAAACTTTTTTCAGCCTATATATAATTATGGCTAAAATTGTTTTAAAATTTCTGAATTTATTATAGCATTTAATTCTCGTTTTGTGAATACCTTTTTGGAAAGTTAGCAATAATTGAGCGCTTTTTTTATAAAGTGAGCAACTTTTGATAATTTGGTATAAAGATAACAATATTCGGG
>JAILFF010000169.1 GCA_024697705.1 Ruminococcus sp. | reverse complement strand
GGTAAGCCCCGACACGCGCATCTACTCGAACCTTTCGCCGACAATGCTCGGCTACGAGCGCGATATTGCTATTGATTGCTGCATCGGCTCGGACGCGGCTTACTATCACAAAGACCTGCCCTCCGTTCCGTGGAGCGAGGAGGAACAGCCCTTCGGCTATCGTGCGGTAACGCTGCTTTTCGAGCGGCTCGACAAGGCGATAGAAGCAGGTAAAAGTGCTCGCACCGACAAGTTTGTGCAGTCACCGTAGTGTCCACCAATTCTCTAAATAAATAATTTCGTGGACACTACGGAGAAAAACGCGATATAACGTCGTTTTACCGTACTGTCCACATGGACACTACGAGGGATTTCTTACATCATGAATAAAGATAATTGATGGTTTTTACGAGGATTTTCACCGCACAAACCTTAGTTTGTGCCAGTGTCCAAGCATGGACAGTACGCAAACCCTGCGTAATTACAGGCTTTTTACCGTAGTGTCCACGAATTTTATTTGTCTGTGGGAACATGGTTTTTACGGTCTTTACGAAGATGTGTAGGGTGGCTGCACGAATTAACTATTAACTATCTATTATCTATTAACTATTATCTGTTATTGCGGAGGATAAGATGAAAGGCTTACTGAAACACATTAGTCCGCTTGCACCCGACGATTCGGGCGCTTGCTCGGTGCTTTACGAGCTTGGCGGGATAGTCGTTATCTGCGACGCGGGCGGCTGCGCGGGCAACGTCTGCGGCTTCGACGAACCCCGCTGGCATGAGAAGCGCTCGGCGCTGTTCAGCGCGGGACTCAGGGACATGGACGCTATTCTCGGGCGCGACGACAGGCTTATCGAGAAGCTTGTTAAGGTTTACGAGCAATTGCCCGATAACTACCGCCGCTTTACCGCTATTGTCGGAACGCCCGTTCCCGCCGTTATCGCCACCGATTTTCACGCGCTTGAACGCATGGCGGAGCGCAAAACGCACGTTCCCTGTCTCGCCCTGCCGACCGACGGCACGCGGGCTTACGACTTCGGCGAGGAAATGGCGTACTTCGAGCTTTTCAAGCGCTTCACGGAAGATGGCATTAACTTTGTTAATGCAGAGGTGGTTTCGGGGCGTATAGGCATAATAGGCGCCACGCCGCTTGACACGGGCTGCACCCGCGCCGCGCAGATAACGGCGGGGCTTGATCGCGGCACGAGCCGCAGTTCGTGCAAAGAATACGTCTGCTTCGGCATGGACAGCGACATCGAGGATATCCGCGCCGCTTCGTCCTGCGAGAATATGCTCGTCATCTCGCCTGCGGGGATAAAGGCGGCGGAGTTCATGAAGAAGAAGTTCGGCACGCCGTACAAAGTGGGTTTCCCGTGTCTGCCGAGTGAAACAGTTTCCGCCGCAGAGGGGCTTTCGGGAAAGAAAGTGCTTATCATAAATCAGCAGTTCGCGGCGAACGCTCTCCGCGAGAAGATAAGCAATTGTGAGGCGGACTGCGCGACATGGTTCATGCTTGACAAGACCTACGCCCGCGAGGGAGATTTCCGCATCACGGAAGAGGACGTTCTGACCGAGCGAATAGCGGAGCGCGGATACGACGTTATCATAGCCGACATCGACCTCAAACGCGCCGTGAGCAGGTTCGCAGGAGAGTTCATCGACTTCCCGCACTACGCCGTAAGCGCAAGACTATTTGAAAGATAAAAGATATAAGATAAAAGATAAAAGATATTCTTTATCTGCCGAATAATAGCTTTAGGCACTGTTGAAATTCGTCAACTGTATGCGGAAAGCAAAACTGTTCGTGGCGGCTATCTTATATCTCATATCTTATATCTCTTATCTTTTATCTGTTTTTGGTGATTTTATGACTATTAAGATGAAGATTTTCGGTATCGTTCAGGGCGTGGGGTTTCGTCCGTTTATGGCGGTCGCTGCCGATGAGTGCGGCGTTAAGGGTACTGTCGCGAATAAAGGCTCGTATGTTGAAGCCTTCGCGCAGGGCGACCCCGCGCAGATAGAGCGGTATCTTGACATAATTAAGACCCGCCCGCCCGAGCGCTCGGTCATACTCGGCATCGACACGGTGGAGCTTTCGGACGATGCGCCTTTCTTTGACGATTTCCGCATTATCGAGAGCGAAAAGGAGTACGGCGCTATCTTCGCTTCGCCCGACATCGCCACCTGCGACAAGTGCCGCGCCGAGCTTTTCGACAAAACGAACAGACGCTATCTGCACCCGTTCATCAACTGCACCCAGTGCGGACCGCGGCTGACTATCCTCGACACCATGCCCTACGACCGCTGCCGCACCAGCATGAGCGAGTTCCCCATGTGCGAAGAGTGCGCCCGCGAATATCACAGCCCCGAGACCCGCCGCTACGACGCACAGCCCGTCTGCTGCAACGACTGCGGTCCCGAAGTGTATATCGTCGGCACGGAGATAAGGGGTAGTGCGGCGATAACTCTTGTCCGCAAAAGCATTATCGAGGGCAAGATCGTCGCGATTAAGGGTATCGGCGGGTTTCATCTCTGCTGTGACGCGGGGAATGACGAAGCCGTGCGCCGTCTGCGTGAGCTTAAGCACCGCCCGATGAAGCCCTTCGCTGTGATGATGCGCGATATGGAGACCGTCCGCAGCGAATGTAATTACGAAGCGTGGCAGGAGGAATATCTCACGGGCTGGCAGAAGCCTATCATGCTGCTTGAACGCGGGGAGAGCGGCACACTAAGCTCTCTGATAGCGCCCGATAATGATACGGTCGGCGTAATGCTGCCGTATGCGCCCGTGCAGATGCTTATTTTCGACTATCCCGACGAATTTGAAGGGAAAATGCCCTCCTGCCTTGTCATGACGAGCGGCAACGCCGTCGGAGCGCCCATCTGCCGCAGAGACGATGACGCTCTTTCCGAGATCGCGGGCTTCTGCGACGTTATGCTTTCCCACAACAGGAAGATTCTTCTGCGTGCCGACGATTCTGTCTGCGACGGGCTTTTCGGAAAGCCCTACATGATACGCCGTTCGAGAGGCTTTGCGCCGCTGCCCGTGATGATTAAAGGCACAACGGGGCGGCAGGTATTGGCGATAGGCGGCGAGCTTAAGAACACGTTCTGCATAGCGCGTGACGACCTGCTTTACCCCTCGCCTTACGTGGGCGACATGGCGGACATTCGCACCGTGAACGCGCTGAAAGAATCGGTGAAGCGTATGTGCGGTCTGCTCGAAACTAGACCTGAAATCATCGTCTGCGACACCCACCCGCTTTACAATACGGGCGAGGTGGCGGAGGAACTGTCCAAAGAACTGGATTTGCCGCTCGTGAAGATACAGCACCATTACGCGCATATCCTATCGTGCATGGCGGAGAACGTCGGCATGAACTCGTTCATGCAGGAACCCGAAGCGCAGGTCATCGGTGTGAGCTTCGACGGCACGGGCTACGGCGACGACAACACGATATGGGGCGGCGAGCTGATGGTCTGCGGCTGGCACGGCTACGAGCGCGTGGGCAGCGTGGAGCAGTTCATGCAGGTGGGCGGCGACGTTTCCGCGAAGGAGGGCTGGCGCATAGCCTTGCAGATACTGCGCGACGGATTCGGCAGCGACAGAAAGGCGCTTGAAGTCTGTCAAAAATTAGGCTTCTGCGACGAGACCACCTTCAAGCTGCAAATGGTGCTTGCGGACAAGGGCGTTAATGCGATAAGATCGACGAGCTGCGGAAGAGTGTTCGACGCGCTTTCGGCGATACTCGGCATACGAAAAGCTTCGACGTTCGAGGGCGAAGCTTCGACCGCGCTTATGACCGCCGCCGAGCGCTATGTGAAGAAACACGGCACGCCCCGTCCGAAGCAGGGCGTTCAGATGGAGACCGACACCGAATCGGGCAGCGGATTCATTACACTGGGTACTACTCGGCTTGTGTGCGATCTGACGGAGCGCTTTCTTAACGGCGAAGACAGGGAATTGCTCGCCTACGAGTTCCATTGCGGGCTTGCGAGCCTTATCTATCTTGCGTGTATGGAGCTGCGCGAAAAGCGCGGTATCAACGATGTAGCATTGAGCGGCGGCGTTTTCCAGAACCGCCTGTTTGTGAAGCTCACCCACGAAA
>JAILFF010000257.1 GCA_024697705.1 Ruminococcus sp. | reverse complement strand
CCCGATGCACAGGACGCCATAATAAACATTACAGATACGGCAGATAAGACCCGCCTGATTTTTTTCATATTTTCCCCCGCCGTTATTTTGTTTTGCTTTTCTTTTTACTGATAAGTTCGGATACTCTGTTTGAACTTTTGTTATTCTCTCCCCATATTCCGCGGTCTCGCTTTCTAAAAGTTTTATCAGATCTCTGCGAATGTTTTTTCACGCTGCATACCGATCTGTATCCTTTCATTTAAGCTCCTTTCATTATTTCAAAATTGCCTGCGCTCATTTTCATAACTCTGTCGGCATATTTCAAAGCGTCATTCTCATGAGACACGACCATCACCGCGCTGCCCTCTCCGGCAAGCTGCTTTAAAAAATCGAATACCAGTGCCGTGTTCTCATCGTCAAGGTCGCCTGTGGGTTCATCGGCAAATATCACACCTGGTCTGCGAATCACGGCGCGGGCTATCGACATTCGGCGAAGCTCTCCTCCCGAAAGCTCAGAGGGCTTTACAGAGGCAAGCTCTGCTATCCCGAGCCGTTTCATCAGTTCAAGCGCGTATTCCCTGCCGCCCTTCTCTTTATACAGCATAAAAGGCAGAAGGATATTCTCCTCAACAGTAAGCGTCCGAACCGCCGACTGTCCCTGCGGAACAACGCCGAAGCTTTCACAGCGAAGCCTTGAAAGCGTTTTATCGTCGAGAGAATAAATATCCCTGCCGTCAAGAAACACTTTGCCCGAGGTCGGAGAAAGCAGCCCCGACAATATGTTCAGGAGCGTTGTCTTTCCGCTGCCCGAACGCCCCATGACTGCACACAGACTGCCGCCCTCAAGCGTGAGCGATACTCCGTTCACAGCGGCAAAGCGGTTCGTTCCCCTGCCCGGTCTTATGTATTCTTTCGTTACGTTTTCTGCTGTAACGTTCATCAGCTGTCACCCCGCATTATGATACCCGTGTCTATCCTGCTCATTCTGAGCGACGATACTGCGGAAGAGGCTACCCCCGAAATAACGGATACCGCAAGCGTGCAGGCAAAGCATACAAGCACATATCCCCAACCCGGGAACAGATACGGAAGAGACAGTTTCTGCTCGATAAGGTCTCCGAAAGGTATCAGAACGAGCATTCCGAGCAGACAGCCCGCCACGCCGCCCGCAGCACCGACCGCGAGAGCTTCCTTCATCACTAACCCCGAGAGCATTTTCCGCGAAGCGCCCGTTATCCTCAGCACGGCAAATTCCTTTTTTCTCTCGTTCACGCTCATCGTGAAGGCGAGCAGCATTATCACTATGCCGAGCAGCCACACCGCGCCGATGAGCGTTCTTATCATGCCCGAGACGCCCGAAAGACTTGACGCTATCCCTGTTATCATGCTTTTCGACTGATACGCCTTTACTCTCTTGACGTGCAGATTTATATCGTTCATGATTTCTTCGGGAGTATATCCGTCTGCCGCGTCTATCAGCAGACATGACACTACCCTGTCGGGGTCGATATCCGAAAAATCGTTCATTCCTCTTTCGAGCGACGACCTTATAAGCTCTTTTATCGTAGCTGTATTCGTGAATACCGTCGTATCGTAGCTTGTACCCGTCTTGTCGAGCTTTGCGGCAACACGGCACTCCACGCCGTAGAACGAGAGCTTATCCCCGACAAAAGCATTAAGATCGTTCCCGACGACTATATCCCTTTGCCCCAACTCATTTCCGCAGCTGCGCTTTATCCAGGGCGTTACAGTAAAATCCGTTTCGGGGTCGAAGCCGATTATCTGAACGGGGATCGAACAGCAGCTGGAGCTTGTCGAAGCGAGATACAGCTGCGCAGAGATCTGTCCCACGCCTTCAAGCTGCGATATCTCGTCGAGCTTGGCTATGTCCATGTAAAAATATCCCGTGCTCCCCTGCAATATGATATCCTCAAAGCGTTTCTTCTGCGTTGCTTCCTTCGGGACAGCCATAACGTCCGCGCCGAGACGTTCCTCCAGCGAGTCTATACCCCTGCCGAGACTTGCAGTAACGAGCGTCCCGCCGAAAACCGCAAAGGAAAGGAAAGCTGCTATCATTACAAGCACAGCCGTTCTGACAGGTCTGCCTTTCAGATTTTTCAGTACGATGCTTCTCATTTCCTGTCGCTTTCCCTGTTCATGACCGCACATATCAGCGCGCATACAGCTATCATGATCGATAATATGATGACTGCGGGCTTAGTTACCGCGTGGCAGCGCATATCCGTTTTCATACACAGCTTAATAAGGGTGTTAGGTATAAAAGCCGTAACTGCCGCCTGCGGTATCATCGCAATGGCGAGCCCACGCTTAACGTCCGAATTCTTTACGATCAGGAGCATGAGCGCGGCTGCTGTCAGCGATATACCGACCGCAAACACAGCCTGCTCAGCCCAGTGACAGCCCATCCATTTGCCTTCCTCTGTCTGCCCGCAGGCGTGAAACACGAGCCTGACGCCCGCACAAAGCGCTGCACAAAGCACAAATAATACGATACCCGCGGCAGCAGAGCCTTTTTTCTTTTTCATATCATTTTTTCCTTTCCTAAAACATATAGCTTGTTTCCGACATGGGATACCTCTCCTCAAAAGACTTTACCGTAAACTGCCCGTCTCTTTTGTGAGAATCAAAGTCGCTCTCACATTTGAGAAAGTACCTGTCCGTTCCGAGCCTTTTATCCCATGTTATATCAAGGTCGTAATATCTGCCGTCCACACGGACTATGTTCCACGCATGGTATTCCTCTCCGAGATCTCCGTCCGACGCCGTTCCCGTTATAACGCGGCAGTCTAAGCCAAGCTCGCGGAAAAGCCTGTATGCCGCGACCGCGTACCCTTGACACACAGCCCTTTTGTTCACCAAAGCGCCGTATGCGGTGGATTTAAGGTGATAATGCGCGTTGTTCTTATGCACCTCGTCATATCCGACGTTTTCGATAAGATAACGATATACGGCGCGTACCCTTTCTATCTCGGACGAATGTCTGCCAACGTTCAGCTGCCCGATTATTTCGTTCACCCGCTCATCGACTTTGCTTTCCTGCTGCGCGTCGGTATAGTAATCGGGACTTATAACTATCGTATAGCTGTAAACGCCGTTTTCAAGACTGCACTCATACCTTGCCTCATAGCCGCCGAGCTGCGCCGCTATGTAATCTCCCTCATCGGGTCTGTCTGTCTCCCCGCGGGCGAACGTCATCAGCTCGCTCACAAGCTCGTCTATATCGCGCATATTATCGCTGTGCGAGGAAAAACATATCGTTATTTGTCTGCTTCTTCTCCTGAGACAGTCTCGTATAGTGTCTATCACGCTGTCGGCGTTCGTGAAGTATACGCCAATGTCTTGCCTCATATCATAACGGCGCCGCGTTCTGAAGCCCGACG
The DNA here is from genome assembly GCA_024697705.1 of Ruminococcus sp. GTDB lineage: Bacteria > Bacillota > Clostridia > Oscillospirales > Ruminococcaceae > YE71. The sequence continues at coordinate 1,490 of JAILFF010000257.1, read as the reverse complement.
ATGACAGCAGCATGACCGCCGCGATAAGCACCGCCGCAGCTGACAACAGCTTCCTCACTCGTTCCCGCCCTACCATTTGCGGAACAGACCCTTCCACACAGCGGCAGAGTTTGAATTTACGAGCAGCCGTTCTATATCTATACCCGCGGGGCATATATCGCGGCACGCAAGCGATCTTCCGCAGCCCTCATAAACATTTCTGCGGTAGGCTTCGGAAAGCTCCCGCCTGTCGGAGGGAAGAAGCTGATCTATCAATCTTGACGCGGGGACTGCTGCTGCCATACCGAAAAACTGTGCTCCCTCTCCCGCAAAAAAGTTAGGACATACCTCCAGACAGCAGCCGCATTGCAGACATCTTGACGCTTCGTAGGCAAGCTCGTCCGTGATTTCGGGCGGCAGAACCTCCGTTTCAGCCCATATCTTCATTTTTTTCAGTGCTTCAAACACAGCCTGCCTGTCAACTATAAGATCTGCTACCGGCGGGAATTTTTTCAAAGGCTCCAGCCTGACATAACCGTTTTTTTCATATTCCGAGAGTCTTGCTCCGCAGGCGAGCCGGGGGACTCCGTTTATTACCATAGCGCAGGCGCCGCATTTTTTCTGCATACAGCTGCATTCCCAGCGTATTCTGCCAACCCCGGCTCCGTTTATATCCTTTATACCTTCACGGGAGTTTATTTCGGAAAGTGCGGAAGCTGCCGTCGCTGCCTTGTTCTCGTATCTGTACATCACGCTTTGCAGGTACGGCTTGTCCGACGGGCTATTTCTGCGTAAAATGTCTATCCTTATCTCCATGCGGTACTCTCCTGTCCGGGATATCCTCAAAGCGCAGACTGACGGAACCATTTATATAGCTCGCCCTGAGTGTCTTTCTGTATGCTTCATTCGGTTCGGGATAGTCCTCTCTGAAATGCGCCCCGCGGCTCTCACGTCTTTCAAGCGCCGATAGAAGCATAGCCCTCGCAAGCTGTATACGCGCCCTGTCAATATCATTAAGGCGGCTGTATTCCCTTTCGGTATCGGAAAGCTCTTCAAGCGCTTTTTTCAGTCCGTTTTCGTTTCTCACTATACCCAAAGCCGAAATGAGGATATTTCCTATCCTTTCCGCGAGTACGGGCGAGGGCTCGGGCATAGTATCGTTTATCGGGGCTTCCGTGTATTCGCTGTCACCTTCATCATATTCGGCAATGACCGTTCGGGCGGCGATCTCGCCTCCGTATACCGCGCCGAGCATGGAATTCCCGCCAAGGCGATTGGCTCCATGATACTGACAAGCGCATTCCCCCGCAGCGTAAAGACCTTTCATGCTCGTCCTGTGAGCGCTGTCCACATATATTCCGCCCATGAAGTAGTGTATACCCTCCCTTACGGGTATCGGCTTTTCTGCGGGGTCAATGCCGAGCTGTTCTTTCAATTCGGAGCGAAGGTCACTAAGCCTGCTGTTCCATATATCATCGGACAGCTCCGTCATATCGAGATATACCCCGCCC
>JAILFF010000178.1 GCA_024697705.1 Ruminococcus sp. | reverse complement strand
ACACAAGACAGCCGTTCTCCGCAGGGGAATATTTCTGCGCAAGAAAATTCCTTGACAGCCGAAAAAAAGCCCCCGAAGCCGAAAAAAAGCTTGACGATAGGCGCAGTTCTCGGCACGTTGGCGGCGATAGCGGTGCTCTGCGTCAGCGGAATGGCTTTTCTTACCAACACGAAGACGGGACACCGTATACTCGATATGCTTGACGGCGTTTCATACGAGCAGCCCCCCTCGAAGCCGGGTCCCAACGAAATAAAATTCTACGGTCGCAGGTACTCGGGCGAGTACAGCGGCGAGACCGACAAGGACGGCACAGCCGACGGCACGGGGCATTTCTCGGGCTCGGACGGCTCCCGAACGCTTGAAATAGACGGCACTTTTGCCGAAGGTATCCCCGTCGGCGAGTGCAGGAGCATACTCATCTTCAATAACGGCGACCGCGAGGAATACACGGGCGGCTTCGAGGACGGCGAGTACAAGGGCGTCGGCACGAGCACCTACTTCTTCATCGCCAAAAACGATAAAAACAAGGAAAAAAAGGTCTTGCAAGGTGAATGGCTTGACGGCGAAAACCTCTCAGAAGGCGGCACGGACACCACTTACTATCACGACGGCAGGGTGCGCGTGTACAAAGGTTCGTGGGCGGACGGCACATGGAGCGGCGCGGGCGTGCTGACCATGAACTTCCCCGACGACAACCCGCGCTCGAAGTCGGTGACGGAGGGCGAATGGGTGAACGGCTCGCTTGTCGGCACGATCAGGACGGTCGATGAATACCGCGACGGCGACACCCGCGTGTACGAGGGCGAAAACTCCGACGGCAACTGGAACGGTAACGGCGTGTTGACCATAAGTCACACAGACGGCACAAAATCGGTTCTCGAAGGCACCTGGAAAGACGGCGAGCTTGTCAAAGGCACCGATACCGACTACAAGAAGGACGGAAGCGTGAAGAAGACCGAAGAGGTCGATCGGACAAGCGAAAGCGAATAAACTCCCCGAATTTGAACATTCGTTTTGTTACGACGTTTTCACAAGAATTTTGCATAAAAATACTTGAAATCCGAAACGAAAAGTGATATAATAGTATATGCGGCGGAAGAATCCGGCGCTTTAAAGAAACAAAAAGGAGGAACAAAACGCAAATGAAAATGTCATTTCGGTGGTACGGCACGGGAAACGACAGCATAACGCTCGGGCAGATACGGCAGATACCGGGCGTTTCCGAGATCGTCTGGGCGCTGCACGACAAACAGCCGGGCGTCGTCTGGGAAAAGGACGAGATCGCACGGGTGAAGAAAGAGCTCGATGAATACGGCTTCGGGAACGCCGTTGTCGAATCGGTGAACGTACACGACGACATAAAAATGGGCGCGTCAAGCAGAGACCTTTACATCGAGAATTACAAAACGACGCTCCGCAACCTCGCGGAATTCGGTGTCAAGGTAGTCTGCTACAACTTCATGCCCGTGTTCGACTGGACGAGGACAGACCTCTTCCACCCGCTGCCCGACGGCTCGACGGCGCTTTTCTACGAGAAGAGCAGGATAAAACAAGACCCCGAAGAAATGGCGCGGTACATTCTCGAAGAGACAAAAGGCATGACAATGCCCGGCTGGGAGCCCGAGCGCCTCGCCAACCTGCGCGAGCTGTTCGCCGCCTACAAGGACGTGACGCACGAGAGACTTTGGGCGAACCTCAAATACTTCCTCGAAGCGCTGATGCCGACCTGCCGCGAGTGCGATATCAAAATGGCTATCCACCCCGACGACCCGCCCTGGGACATCTTCGGGCTGCCAAGACTTCTTGTTGACGAAGCCGCAGTCGATCGTTTTCTTAAGATGGTCGATGACAAATATGACAAGTATAATTGCCTGACACTCTGCTCGGGGTCGCTCGGCTCGAATCCGAACAATAACGTTGCGGATATCGTAAGAAAGCACTGCGACCGCATAGCCTTCGCGCACATCAGGAACGTCAAGCACTTCCCGAACGGCGATTTCAGCGAGACCTCGCACCGCGACCGCGACGGCGACGTGGGCATACTCGACATCATAAAAGCCTATCACGACGGCGGCTTCGACGGCTATATCCGCCCCGATCACGGCAGGCATATCTGGAGTGAAAAATGCCGCCCCGGCTACGGACTGTACGACCGCGCACTCGGCATCATGTACATACTTGGCGCGTGGGAAATGCTTGACAAGATAAAAGATAAAAGATAAAAGATAATAACAGATAAGCGGTTCAGTTTTGCAAACCGATATGTTTTATCTTTTCGGAAAGGGTGATGATACAAAATGATAAAGGAGATAAGCAGGGACATCATTCCCGAAGCGACAAAAGTTATCCGCGAGAGCTTCATGACCGTTGCCAAGGAATTTGGCTTTACACAGCAGAACGCCCCGCGGTTCACGGCTTTTGCGATGACCGAGACGCGGCTCGACTATCAGCTCGAACACGAAAAACGGCAGATGTACGGCTTCTTTTCCGACGGAGAGTACCCGAAGCTCATCGGCTGCTACTCGCTGCTCGTTTCGGATAACGGCGAATGCGAGATGAACAACCTCTGCGTTCTGCCCGAATTCAGGCATCTGGGTATCGGCACGGAGCTTCTCGAAGACTGCCTGAAACGCGCCGAAAAAGCGGGCAGCATCAAAATGAACATCGGCATCGTTGAAGAAAACATCGTTCTGCGCAAGTGGTACGAGGACAAGGGCTTCGTCCACACGAACACTGTCAAGTTCGACTTCTTTCCCTTTACCTGCGGGTACATGGAGAAGGTCTTTCGGAAAACGGCGGCACAGAGCGCTTCGTCAAGCTCTGTTCTTGACACTGCTCAGGGCACTGCACAGGGTGCTGCACAGCCTGCCGAACAGCCCGTGCGGAGCACTTCGCAGAACGTTGATATTATAAAGAATGACATTTCTGACAAATCTAAGGAGGAAAACAAAATGAACGAGACGACCGTAACTTTCAGGATCGACGCGGAAACAAAGGCTAAGGCTGAGATGCTTTTCAGTATGCTGGGGCTTGACATGGAGACTGCCTTGCAGATCTTCTTAAAGCGCTCTGTTGCCGAAAAGGGACTTCCCTTCTCGATGAACATGATGAAGGGCGAACCCGCCGCGGGCGCAAATATCCCGGGCGCGAAGCCCGACACCGTTGCCGAAAAGGTGCAGAATATGTTCAACGACGGCATGAAGCAGGCAAAGGACTTCTTCGACAACATCACAAAATAAGGTATGAGCATGAGACTTACGCTTCAAAGCATTAAAAACGAACGGGAAAAATGGCTCGGCAAGGGCTTTGTCATGCCCGGTTTCGACATCGAAAAGGTGCGCGAAAACACGAAAGCTTCGCCCGAATGGATACACTTCGGCGCGGGGAACATCTTTCGCGGCTACATCGCCTGCCTTGCGGACGAGCTTCTCGGCAAGGACGAGCTGCAAACGGGCATAATCGCGGCGGGTTCGCACGACCCCGAGATAATCGAGCGCATCTACAAGCCTTACGATAACCTCGCTCTGCTTGCGGGGCTGAGGGCTTCGGGCGACAGGTACCTGCGCGTCATCGCGGGCATTGCCGAAGCGGACGAATCGACGGGCGAGGGGCTTTTGCGGCTCAAAGAATGTGCCCGCTCGGATTCCCTCAAAATGGTAAGCTATACCATTACGGAGAAGGGCTACGCGGTGCGCGGCATCGGCGGCGAGGTCTTTGATTTCGTCAAAAGCGACATCGAAGCGGGTCCTTCGGGCGAACATATATCCGCAATGAGCGTGACGGCGGCGCTTCTTTACGAGCGCTTCCGTGCGGGCGCGAAGCCTGTTGCGCTCGTCAGCATGGACAATTGCAGCGAGAACGGCAGAAAGCTCTGCGAGAGTGTACTATTTGTCATCAAAGGTTGGGTGAACAAAGGTTTGGCGGAGAAGGCTTTCCTTGATTACGCTTCGGACGAAACAAAGGTTTCCTTCCCGTGGAGCATGATCGACAAGATAACTCCCCGCCCCGCGCAGAACATCGCCGACGAGCTGACGGCGGCAGGCGTGGAGGAAATCGAGCCCATCGTCACCAAGCGGAACACCTTCATAGCGCCCTTTGTCAACGCCGAAATGCCGCAGTACCTCGTCATCGAGGACAACTTCCCGAACGGCAGACCGCCGCTCGAAAAGGCGGGCGTGTACATGACCGACCGCGAGACCGTCGGGCGCTCCGAGCAAATGAAGGTCATGACCTGCCTGAACCCGCTGCATACGGCGCTTGCGGTGTTCGGCTGTCTGCTCGGATTTACGAAAATCTCGGACGAAATGGGCGACCCCGCGCTCAAAAAGCTCGTTTACGGACTGGGCTTCACGGAGGGCTTGCCCGTCGTGGTTGACCCGAAGATAATCTCGCCGCGGGACTTCTTAAACGAGGTGCTGACCGAGCGCCTGCCGAACGCGAACCTCCCCGACACCCCGCAGAGGATAGCCACCGACACGAGCCAGAAGCTGGCAATTCGCTTCGGCGGAACGATCTCTGCATACGAAAAGCGCGGCGAAGCGGGCAAGCTGCGTCTTATACCGCTTGTTATAGCGGCATGGATACGCTATCTGACAGGCATCGACGACAACGGCGAGAGCTTCGAGCGAAGCCCCGACCCAATGCTTTCCGAGCTTTCGGAGACAGTTCGTCCCGATTGGTTCGGCAAAACGGCTGACAGCGCGGCAGTGATGGGACTTCTTGCCAACAGCACGCTCTTCGGCACCGACCTTGTGAAGGCTGGTCTTGCCGAAACGATAATCGCAGACTTAAACGCGATGCTCGCAGGAAAAGGCGCGGTAAGAAAGACGCTCGAAAAAGCAGTAGAATAAACAATTTCTGAGCCCGGGGAAACTCGGGCTCTTTTCAATGTTTCCGTAGAATTGAGAGTTACTCTCAAATGTGAACTTTGTGTAAAACTTCGGCGCAGGCGGTTGACGTATCGCGTGAAAAGTGATATAATTCCAAATCGAGAGTTACTCTCAAAAATACAGGAAAAGTAACACGGCTTGGGATCCGGAAAAATTGCCGTGTCGGAGGTTTTATTATGAATGTTTTGAATGGGAATAAGTTCGGTAAGATGAAAAGAATACTCGCGGCGGTGCTCTCCGTTTCGATGATGCTCTGCGCTTCGGGCTGCGGTGAAAACGCGGTCGGCAGCGATTCGGGCGATTCGGGCGATCGGGGCGATCAGGGCGCTTCGACTACCGCAGAAAACAAATCCGCTTCGGCTAAGACCGACGGAAAAAACAGCAAAGCCGATGACGGCGCAAAGAAGCTCAGCGTCGTCTGCACCATCTTCCCCGAGTACGACTGGGTGCGCGAGATCGTCGGCGATAACGCGAACGTCGAGCTGACCTATTTACTTGACAACGGCGTCGATCTGCACAGCTATCAGCCTACCGCCGCCGATATCGCGAAGATATCCTCCTGCGACCTGTTCGTCTGCGTGGGCGGCGAGTCCGACGAGTGGGTCGAGGGCGCTCTCGCCGAAGCCGCCAACAAGGATATGAGGGTCGTAAACCTCATGGAGGTAATGGGCGACAAGGCGAAGGTCGAGGAGCTCAAAGAGGGTATGCAGGGTCACGATCACGACCATGAACATGAGCACGCCGAGATCGAGGAATCGGATATAAAGGACAGGGAGCTTTCGGACTTTGCGGGCAGCTGGCAGTCGCTCTATCCCCTTCTCGAAGCGGGCGAGCTTGAAGAATATGTAAAAGACCACGCCGAAGAACACGGCGAGCCCGAAGACGAGGTTCGCGAAGAACTGGCGAAAAAATGGGGCTGCGACCTGACCGCCGTTTCGGTCGATGGCTCGAAGATCGAATTCACCTTTGCCGACGGCTCGAACAAGAGCGGCGAGTATAAATACACGGGCTTCACTCCCGTCCTTGCCGACGACGGCGATATCCACGCGGTGCGCTATCAGTACGAAGCGGTATCGGGAGACAGCCCGAAATACGTAGTGTTCAACGACCACGGTCATGAACCTGCCAAAGCCCGGCATTTCCACATCTATTACGGCGACGGCGCGGACATTGAATCGGCGCTTGCGGGCTTCACCTACAATCCGTTCTTTATCCCCGCGGGGCTGAGCGGCGAAGAAGCGCTTGACGTCCTCAGCGGACACGATCACGGCAAATCCGAAGAGCACGAACACGAGCACGAGGAAGGCGAGGCAGAATACGACGAGCACGTATGGCTCTCGCTCAAAAACGCCGAGGTGCTCTGCGCACAGATAGAAAGCGACCTCGCGTCGCTCGACCCCGCGGGTGCCGACGGCTACAAGGCGAATCTCGACGCTTACGTTTCAAAGCTCGACAGCCTCGACAGCGACTTTAAGACGCTTATCGAAAGCGCGGGAGATACTACGCTCATCTTCGGCGACCGCTTCCCGTTCAGATATTTGGTTGATGATTACGGCATAGACTACTACGCGGCGTTCGTCGGCTGCTCCGCCGAGACCGAAGCAAGCTTCGAGACGATAGCCTTCCTCGCGGGCAAAGCCGACGAGCTGGGCAGCGATACCATCTACACGATAGAAAATTCCGACGGCAGGATAGCGCAGTCGATAATCGGCGCGACAAAGGCTAAGGATATGAACATCGCCGTGCTGAATTCGGTGCAGTCGGTATCGAAGGAGCAGATAGCCGCGGGAACGACCTACCTCTCGCTGATGCAGCAGAATTACGACACGATGAAAGCCGATCTCGGCTAAGGAGGACGCTGATATGAAAAAGAAACCGATAATACTGATAACGGGCTATCTCGGCTCGGGCAAGACCACCCTTATGCAGAAGCTCCTCGAACAGGAACAGCGGCGGATAGCGCTCATCGTCAACGATATGGGCAGCATCAATATCGACGCGGCTATCCTCGGCAAGGAGGGCAAGTGCAGGAACGTCATCGAGGTCGAGATGGTCGAAATGCAGAACGGCTGTATCTGCTGCACGCTCCGTGACGAATTTATAGCACAGATCGAGCGCATCTCGAACGAGCCCGACATCGAAGCGATATTCGTCGAAGCGTCGGGCATAAGCGAGCCGTCGGCGATAGCGGGGTCTTTCCTTGCCTATCAGGAGGACAACCCCGACACAAATGTTTACTTAAGCTCGATAGTCTCGGTAGTGGACACCGACCGCATCTACCGCGAGTTTCTGGGCGAGCTCACCGACGAGGAGGAGCGCGAGGAGGACGACATCGTGAACCTCGTCATCGACCAGATAGAATTCTGCAACATGATAATCCTGAACAAGACCGACCTCCTGACGCCCGAACAGCTTGACGAGGTGAAGAAAGTCCTGCGCGATTATCAGACGAAAGCGCCGATGATACCCGCGGTACACGGCGGTATAGACGCCTCCCTCATCATGCACGGGAAGGAGTTCAACTACGACGAGGTGCTCGATTCCTCGGCGATACAGCGTGCCCTCGAAGCCAACGACCCCGAAGAATCCGCGGCCTGCGTGGACGAATACGGCATATCGTCCTTCGCCTTTGAGGAGCGCCGCCCCTTCAACCGCGAGAGGTTCGAGAAGTTCGCTGGGAACTATCCGAAGGAGCTTATCCGCACGAAGGGCTACATATGGTTCTCCGACGACGAGGAGCATATCCAGCTTTTCGAGCAGGCGGGGCGGAACTGCGCTCTCACTCAGCTGAACGAATGGATGGCGAGCTATCCTGCCGACGAGCTCGAAGCGATGTTTGAAGCCTTCCCCGACCTGAAAGACGACTGGGACGAGAAGTACGGCGACCGCATCAATCAGCTCGTCGTGATAGGCAAGGGCTTTGAGAAATCGGAGATAGTCAGAATGCTCGAAGAGTGCCTCGAACCCGCAGTATAACAAAAAACACCGCACGGAGAACAACGACGGGCTCTGTGCGGACTTTTTTACTGAAGAGTTTAGTAAACGACATTATTGTTCAGAAATTGATTGTATGCTGATTTTGTAGGGCGGGGGCTTGCCCCCGCCGTTGACCCTACAAATATTTTCGGGGGCGATTTATATGTAGGGGCGCACCTATGTGTGCGCCCGCGGATAGGCACATTGTTCCCAAATGGGCGCGATGTCTACAAACGGGCGCACACGGGCACGAGCCGTAGTTCGTGCAGTGCGCCCCTACAATAATTGTTAAACCGTTCG
>JAILFF010000162.1 GCA_024697705.1 Ruminococcus sp. | reverse complement strand
CAGCATACCCTCCGCGCCGAATTCTTTGGCAAACGCTATGAACCCGCATTTCGTTATTTCTATCTCAAAGCTGTTATCGTCAATATCCTTATACGCTATCTCCCAGTCGTAAGGGTGCAGACCGTTCTTCTGCCGCAGTTCATGCTTTGCCGCTTTCCTGCGGAAACTGTTGAGGTATGTTTTTCCCGCCATATGCAAAAACGGCTTCGGGACAGTGAGCAGCATTTTTTCATTCATCAGCCACATCAGCTCGTCTGCCTGCTTCGCGTCAAGCCCGAGCGCCCGCATCGTCCTGTACCACGCTACATACGAGGGCGCATACGCATAATTGAACGAAAACACGCTCTTGCCGATATCCGGCGTTCTTTTCAGCACTTTTTTGAATAGCCTGTCGGACTTTGATTTGAACCTTCGCCAGAAATCCGCACCATACTTATCTTTTATCATTTTTCGGCTGTGCAGCATTGTAAGGTGATATATGAACTTCATCATAAATCCGCCGCCCCCTTATTTATCTGCTCTATCCAGTTGCAGATAGTATCGAGCACGATCTTTCCGTTTCCGACGTTGCAGTGATTCTGCGCGTTTTCCTTATCCGTGAAAAGTCTGAACGTAAGGCTCTTGACGTTTTTGAGCATATTTATCTCTTTGCCGATAAGCCGATAGTCGATAAAGTGATCCTGATTCGCGCCCACGATCAGCATATCCTGGGTGATCTTATCGGCTATCGGTTCGAGGTCGTAGAGCTTTAATTTTCTTGCATATCCGTAAGCGTCTTTGGCTTCGTAGGCATAGCACCCGTGCTTCAGACCCCAGTCTATGACGGGCTCTTTCTTCGCCTTTTTCCCGAAAACGAAATTGATCAGTGGACGTGCGTGGAGCTTCATAAAAAGATAGAACATCTTTTGCACTGCGGGCTTCTGCATACCCACGATCACGTCCTGAAAGCAGGGAAACACCGACCACGCCACGACCTTCTTGATACGCCTGTCGAACGCTGCCGCCCTCGGTGCGAGATAGCCGCCGAGCGAAATGCCGATTATCGTCACATCGTCAAGCCCGAAGTTATCGAGAACGGCTTTTACGGGCTTTTCCCACTCGTGCGTAAAGTGCATTCCCTGCAAGCGCATCACGCCGCCCTGCCCCGGTCCCTCGAACATATAGACCTCGAAGCCCTGTTCCTGCAAATACAGCACCGTGAAAAAAAATTCCTCAAAATAGCTGTCGTTGCCTCCATGCAGAAGTATCGTTCCATTTGATCTCCCTTTCGGAACAACGTGCATGACGGGCAGCTTCACATTCTTATACGGAACGGACAGCTTTTCGATGCGCGGGTTGGCGCCCTCAAAGTAATCCGCGTAATAGCGATAGAAAAGCTCGGTCGCCTTCACATAATATTTTTTCTTGTCGGGGTCGCCGTCATACATAAAAAACTCGCTCATGCGGTAATATGCGATCGCGTTCTGAATACGGTTCTCCTTCATAGCCGTGTTCCCGAGTGCGATAAGCTCGCGCTTCCAGTCGGCACTTGTTCTTATCCTGCCCGCGATGGGCTTTATGTCCTCTATCCTGCCGCCGTCCCAGTTGATAACGCGATTGAGCTGATAGTCAAAATTGCGCTCGGGATTGAGCTTGTAAACGCCGCATTTCAGCGTGACAGGCTTGCTTATATCGTACTTGTCCATAACAATGCTCCTTATCATTTGATACAATAAGGATAACATTTTTCGGTCGGAAATACTTTCAAATAGGCGCTAACTTTTTGTGTACTCCGAAAAAGATATGCCGAACATTCTCTTGCAGGTAGCGGCAAAGTGCGACGGAGAGTCAAAGCCCGCCATCATTGCGGCTTCGGTGATATTCCCGTATTTCCGAAAGCAGATAAAGCCCTTCCGCATTTTCTCCCACGAGAGATAACGCGACAGGGATATCCCGAGATTTTCCTTGAACAGGTGCGACAGCCGACTTTTGGATAGAAATACTCTCTCGCAGAGAAAGCCCACTGCGTCCTCCGGCACTTCGTCCATTTCTTTGAGGATAGCGAGCGCTTCGGATATTCTCTCGTCCAGCCGCAAATTATCCGCTCCCCTCAGACCGAGATATTCAAGTATCGACTGATCGGTTTCGGCAAGACTTTTCTTATGTTCCTGCCAAAGTGAATTTATCGCCCGCACCTGTTCCTCTTCCGGACAGGCAAAGCTCTCACCTTGCAAATACAATCGGTTCAGCTCGTTCGCATAGCGGCTTGCGGGGTCGAACAGGAATACGAGCATTTCGCCCGAGTCGGAATACACCGTATGCGGAACGTCGGAAGCTATTATGACAGCTTTTGCCTCGAACCTGCACTCCCCTACCGTACAATGCAGATCGGCTCCGAGCCCGACGATCAGATGAACGGCAAGGTGCGTATGTACATCGGGCGTTCGGTATTCGGAACGCATAAGTACGTGATCGTATTCAAACAGTGTTTCGGTCATTTGGCTCCTCCTTATCAGAAAACATTATCCCGTTCAATATCCAATGCGATAAAAAAACATCTGCTGTCCGAAGCTGTTGGCACGAACATACTGTTTGTCAGTTCGGTTATCTTTCGTTAAACAGGAAATACATCCTTCTGTCAGAGTCAATCTGCATAATCACATATGTTCCCCGACTACCTTCTTTCTCCAATACAGATACGCCGTCAGAAATGTCAATCCCTCTCCGAAGCTCTCGAACGCTCCGTAGGCGTTGCCTATCGCCGTATTTCCAAAGACTGCTTTCCATATCATACCGACTGCAAAAGCGCCGAGAATACCAACAAGACAAGTCAGCCTGTTCAGTCCGGAACGCCCCGATACCGTCACATAAAAATGCACGATGTATACAAGGAACAGACAGCCGATAAGTGCGAAATTTATCGGTGCGATCGCCCCTGCCCAGCGAGTACACAATGCCTTTGCAAGCTCATCACTCCCGCCGTTTTCAAGCACGGTCTTGTAGCTTACCGGCAGAAGTGTTCCCAACGCGAAATGCAGATATCCAGTCGATGCAACGCCTATAAAGCCGATGCTCGTCAGAATACGCACCGCCTTTCCGCAGGTATCGGCGATCATTCGGTAAAAACTCAGACACGCGGGCAGCATTAAGCTCATTCCGATAAATCCCAGCACGGCAGAGATGATA
>JAILFF010000148.1 GCA_024697705.1 Ruminococcus sp. | reverse complement strand
TAAAGACCCGCAAGAACAAAGTATTTCTTAGTGCTGTCGAGCGCGACGCAATCTTCATCGCTGTCGGATTCCTGTTCCTTGACCTTCACCGTAATAGTTACCGGCTCCGTGTCGTCCGCGAAGGCGGAAGGCTCGGGCAGTACGCTTCCGAACGTCATTACCGTCATCATTACCGACGTAATGACACCGAAAATACGGCTGCGTAAGGTTTTCTTCATATCCTCATTCCTTTCTATAGATATTATGTCTTTTTCCGCGCCGTTAGAAGAAAGAGAACAGCGCAGAAGTCCACAGAATAATTATATCACATACCGAACACTTTTTCAATAGATACGATAAAATTTTATTAATAATTTTCCCGTTCATTTTTTATGTATTTTGCACAATTTGCACAGTTGAAATTAGTCAATGATACCGCAATCAATTTCAGAAACGGCACTGCGGTTTTGTCTTTTATTACAAGCATATGAAAAAATATGTTATTTTTGATATATTGTGTCACGGCTCCGAGACAAAAGATCACGGTCGGTCACGCAAAAATCTAAATTTTCTTCATATTCGGGAAAGAGACCGCGGATAATACGCGCACGGCACGATACTCCGCAAACCGTCTTGACAAGGCGTATATTAATATGGTATAATAGTCTTATCTTTTAACGCCCGAGCCCCTTCGGGCATAAACAAATGTTTTACAGACAGGAGCAAAGATCATGGCAGAGAAAAAAATACCCGCACGCAGCGAGCTTGACGTAAAGGACACCTGGAACCTCGCGGACATCTATCCCTCAGACGAGGCTTTTGAAGCCGACCTCGCAAAGTTTGCAGCCATTCCCGAAAAGATAAAAGCCTACGAGGGCAGGCTTTACGAAAGCGCCGCTACGCTGCTTGAATTCCTGCGCTTCGAGGACGACTTAAGCGTGCTCGTTGACAGCCTTGTGAACTACGCACAGCGCAAAAGCGACGAAAATACCGCCGATACCAAGTATCAGGCGATGATGGGGCGGCTCATGAACACCTACGTCTTGCTGAGCTCCGCTTCGAGCTTTGTTACTCCCGAGCTTATCTCCGCCGACGACGAAAAGCTCGAAGGCTTTTACAAGGAGTGCCCCGACCTTCTGCTTTACCGCCGTTCCCTCGACAGTATCCGCCGACGCAGGGCGCATATCCTCTCCGATGCCGAAGAAAAGATCTTAGCGCTTGCGGGCGACATCACGGGCGCTCCCGACAATATCTTCTCGATGTTCTCCGACGCCGACCTGAAATTCCCCGACGCCGCCGACAAGGACGGCAACGCCCATCAGGTAACGCACGGCAGCTATGTTCCGCTGATGCAGTCCGACGACCGCGTGCTCCGCAAGAACGCCTTTGAAGCGCTCTACCACACCTATGACAGCTTCAAGAACACTTGTGCGGCGGTGCTTTCGGCGCAGGTAAAGGCGGTGGCTTTCCGTTCGACCGCAAGGAAATACAGCTCCCCTCTCGAAGCGGCGCTCGATTCAAACGAGATACCTACGGAAGTTTACACCAATCTGATAGAAGCCGTTCACAGCAATATGCAGTATATGTACGACTACGCCGCTCTCCGCCGCGAGCTTATGGGGCTTGACGAGCTTCATATGTACGACCTTTACGCGCCCATCGTTTCAGACCTCGACATGACCATCACCTTCGAGGAGGCAAAGGCCACCGTATACAAGGCGCTTTCCGTCATGGGCGAGGAATATCTCTCGGTGCTGAAGGAGGGCTTCGAGAACCGCTGGATAGACGTTTACGAAAACGAGGGCAAGCGAAGCGGCGCGTATTCCGCAGGCGCGAGAGTTCACCCATACGTTCTGCTGAACCACAAGGACACGCTCAACTGTATGTTCACGCTGGCGCACGAAATGGGTCACGCGATACACTCGTACTATTCCAACAAGTTCCAGCCCGTTTGTTACAGCGATTACAGCATTTTCGTCGCGGAAGTCGCTTCGACCTGCAACGAGGCTCTGCTGATGCAGTATCTGCTGAAAAACACGACCGACAAGCGCGAAAAGGCGTATCTTATCAACTATTTCCTCGAACAGTTCCGCACGACCCTCTACCGCCAGACCATGTTCGCCGAATTCGAGCTGAAAATAGCCGAGATGAACGCCGCAGGTGAAGCACTCACCGCCGAGAGCCTGAACGCGCTGTACCGAAAGCTCAACGAGCTGTATTTCGGCGAGGGAGTTGTCATCGACAGCGAGATAGACCTCGAATGGGCGCGTATCCCGCATTTCTATTACGATTATTATGTATATCAGTACGCTACGGGCTATTCGGCGGCGATAGCGCTTTCTCAGCGAATCCTGAACGAAGGCGAACCCGCCGTGCGCGATTATATCGACAAGTTCTTAAAGGGCGGCTGCTCGAAGACCCCGATAGAGCTGCTCTGCGGTGCGGGTGTGGATATGTCCACGACAAAGCCGATAAACGACGCGCTGAAGCTGTTCGGCGAGCTTATCGGGCAGATGCGCGAGCTGATGAAATAACATGGAACCGATATTTGAACCGCTCACCTTCGATAACTGCGAACGCGCCCGCGAGATAGACCGCTCGGACATTCCCGAGGATTTTGTGGACGGCGTTCCCGCGCTTATCGAAACGCTGCGCTTCGGCTATGAGCACAAGCTTATCGGCTATTCGTTCCTTGTGAATGTCGGCGAGCGCCCCGTCGGGACGATCCTTCTCGGACAGGGTCTGTACTGCGAAGGCGAAGACCCGCCCGAGGTCGAGGGCGTGCCGTTCTACCGCCTTGTGTTTTTCATCATCGACAGGGCTTACCGCAGTCGGGGGCTGGGTTCGCGCATACTCGCCGAGACCATTGAAAGAGTTTTCCGCGATTTCGGTGAACGTCCGATAGTTCTCGGCGTACACAGGGACAACATGAAAGCCATGCGCTTCTACGAGCGGCAAGGCTTCACGAAAACGCCCTACACCGAAGGCAATGACTGCGTTTTCATTCGGTGACAATACCGGCGAGTTCACTGATTCGGAACTACGGTATTCCCGAAAAAACCGCTACACCCACAGACAAATGAGTTATTTGGCAACTGCGGAGAAAACCGCGATATACCGTCGTTTTATCGGTGTTGACACGGTGGCAACACCGACGGATTCCATCGGTATTGCCAAATAAGAAAGGCTAAAAATCTCTCGGTGTTGCCATGCTGTCAACACCGTAAAAACTGCGATATTACGTCGTTTCTATCGGTGTTGCCAAATAAGAATTGTATTTGGGAAGATGTGTCAACACCGAAGATTCCTCCGCGATAAAATATCTTCCCACAGACAAATAAGATATTTATTTGGGGCAACGTGTCATTGATGGCAGCTACGGTCGTTTACTTATTTTTTATCTTACAGAAAGGATAATTATGGCAAGAATTTATCCGCTGTTCTCTTCGAGCAAGGGAAACAGCTTTTTCTTCGGCACGCCCGCGGAGGGTATTCTTATCGACTGCGGCGTTTCCTGCAAACGTCTGTGCGACGCGCTCACGGCAAACGAGATACCTCTTGCGGCGGTAAAGGGCGTTTTCATCACCCACACCCACTCCGACCATATCTCGGGGCTGAAAAATTTTCTTAAAAAGACCAACGCGCCGCTCTTCGCACAGCAGAAGAACATTGATATACTATTATATAAGGGAGCAGTCGGCGGCGAACGCGCATACCCCGTCGATAGCGGCGGCACGAACGGCGTTCGCGCTGTCACTATCGGAGGCTGCACCGTCGAATACTTCCCCACCCCGCATGACACCGAAGCGAGCTGCGGCTACCGCGTGAGATTTGCAGACGGCAAGACCGCCGCGCTCTGCACCGACTTGGGCTGCGTTACCGAATCCGTCTGGAACGGCATACGCGGCGCGGAGCTTGTGGTGCTCGAATCGAACTACGACGCGGATATGCTTCGCAGCGGCAGCTATCCCTTCGAGCTGAAAAGGCGCATAGCGTCGGAGCGCGGGCATCTCTCGAACCTCGACTGCGGCAGGACGATGAAGCGCCTTGCCGAATCGGGAACGCGAAGCTTTGTGCTCGCTCACATCAGCCCCGAGAACAACACCCCCGCCCTTGCCGTCCGCGCCGCCGCCGAAGCGATGTCGCCGCTTGTCAATATGCGCGATTATCTGCTTTATGCCGCTCCGATGGAGGGCGGCGGGGCGATAGCCTTCTGACGGGGGAGACAGCTCATGCAAAAGGTAAATATCGTCTGCTTCGGCAATCTTAAGGAGAAATACTGGCGCGACGCCGCGGCGGAATACTCAAAGCGATTGGGCGCGTTCTGCACGTTTTCGGTGGCTGAACTGCCCGAATCGCGTCTGCCCTCCGAGCCTTCGGAAAAGGAGATAACCGCCGCCCTCGCGAAAGAAGCGCTGAGCCTTGAAAAGTATCTCGGCGCAAAGGGGGCTTACAACATAGCGCTCTGCATCGAGGGCAAAACGATAAGCTCCGAAGCGCTGAGCGAAAGGCTCTCGGACACGGCGGCGAAGGGCTTCGGCACGGTGAATCTGTACATCGGCTCGTCATACGGGCTTGCGGAAAGCGTCAAGGAGCGCTGTCAGATGCGGCTTTCGATGTCGCCGATGACCTTCCCGCATCAGCTGGCGAGGGTCATGCTCTGCGAACAGCTGTACCGCGCTTTCTCCATATCTTCACACGGCAAATATCACAAGTGACGCCGTTTAGCAAATGTATCACATATTTAACGTTCTCCTGCCACTATTTTTCATAATAAGGCATATTGACTTTTCACCCGAAAGGGTGTAAAATAAATATGAGCATTATGTTATAATGACTGTGGGACAGCCGTAGATTTTCGGCAGGTACACAAAAAGGAGAGTATAAATGAGATCAGGATACATTATCACGGCTCTGACCGCCGCGGTATTGCTGACGGGCTGCGGTCAATCAGATCAGCCGTTTGAGAAAAAAGTCATAACCACTACCCCCGGCACCTCGTTTTCCTTTGATTTCAACGGGAACGGCGCCGATATAAACGGCAACATCAACATAAACGGCGGAGCCACCACCACCAAAAAGCACGTGACGCAGACATTTGTTTCAACGACGCTCACTATCCCCACCCTGCCGACCGTCACAGGCGAGCCGCCCCGTATTTCCACCAGAAGAACAACCACTACCACTACGACTACCACAACCACCACTACGACTACCACAACGACCCCTCAGAGCTCCGCTTCAAATACCGAATCCTCGAAGGTCACCGAGCCGACTCAGACGGCGTATTCCTTCTTTGACCCCAACAATCAGCTGGTAAATACATTCGATCTTACGGACAGCGCCGCCGTAAATTATAGCGGAATAACGCTGAGCCTGGGCAACAGAATGAGCGACGTTTTGGAGTATCTCGGCGAACCGATCATGGAGCCCATGACTGTCGCAAGCTACCTGACGGGAAGAGAATCAATAGAGTACCACTACAAGATGCTGACGATAATCGCCGAAGAGGACGTAATTACCGCTTTGATCCTTGAACGCACCGAGAACAATCCCGATGCGGAGCCTTTCCTGGCTTCGGGCATCCATTTCGGACAGGGCGTCGGGCAGGTCATAGCCAGGTTCGGCGATGGTTACAAGCTTACCGACGAACAGTCACTTATCTATTCGGACGGTCTGACCAAGATCATCTTCTACGCCCCGAGAGAGAGCGTCGAAAGGATCACGATACGTTATTGATAATAAACACTTTGCCGGAGCCCCGCGCTCCGGTCTTTGTTTGTCAAAATGTACATCTATTTTCATTTTTAACCTGTTTACGAAAATTTAAGTAGACCGTCGCTGCTGTATCGGGTCGGTGTGACTATATCAAATATCTACGAAAATACGCAGTTAACGCGCTTTTCTTTTAGGTAATATGCAAATAATTATTTCTGTTATCAATGGTCAATGTGTACAAATACGCTGCAGCGTTTTTGTTTAATCCGATGAAGTTTTCCGAAATCGTTTATCACGGTTGAAAAATACCGAAAAATATAGTATAATTAAACTTGTAAACTATTTTGCTTTTCGGGAGGAAAAACTATGGATACCAGCAAATTCAGAGTCGTTCGCATGGGTGGATACGATAAACAGGACGTTCAGGCTTATGTCGAGGATATGAAATCGAAGATCGACGCGCTTGAAAAGAAAGTCAAGATGCTCGAAGAAGATAACGAGCGCCTTGAATTCAAGCTAAGAAAAGCCGGCGGCGGTACTTCCGCTGAGGACGAACAGGCTAAGGCTGCTCTCGAAGCAAGAGTACAGGAGCTGGAGGGCAAGTGCGCCGATTACGAGCAAAAGCTTGAAGAAGCCAAGAACAAGATGGCGGGGCTTATGCAGTCGGGCGACAGCTCCAATATACAGCTCGCCGATCTTGAACAGCAGATCGCCGAAAAGGAACAGACTATCGGCGAGCAGCAGGACGAGATAGATCACCTCGAAGAACAGCTCGAAAAGGCTCGCAACGAGATAGAGCAGGCGAACGCCGATTACGAACAGATCAATACCGACTTCGACGAGACCGAGAAGGATCTCGAACAGAAGGAAAAGTCTCTTTCCGAGGCTTTGAGACAGCTCGAAGAGACCGAAGCTGCTCTCGAAAAGGCTCAGCAGGAGCTTGAAGACGCGAAGCAGCAGCTCGAAGAGGCGAAGAGCGCTCCCGCACCCGCTGCGGCAGCTCCCGCAACACCTGCTTTCGATATGACCGAGATATTCGTTCAGGCACAGAATTCCGCCAATATGATAGTTGCAAAAGCGAACGAGCAGGCTAAATTTGCCCTCAGCTCGGCGGAAGAGCAGGCGAAGGCTACCGTCGAAAGCGCTCAGTCCGAAGCCGACCGCATGATAAACGAGGCTAATCAGCAGGCGACCTCTACCATCAACAAGGCTAACGCCGAAGCCGAGGAGACCCTCAGCAACGCCGAAGCTACCGCAGAAAAGACCGTCGGCGACGCAGACGCGCTGGCAGGCAGGACTGTCCGCGACGCAGAAGCCAAGGCGACCGCCATCACCGACGAGGCAAGCGCCAACGCCTACAAGGTCACGACCGAAGCGGAGGCAAAGGCTGCCAGACTCATCGAGGACGCTCAGAATCAGGCAAACGCCATCAAGTCTCGCTCGGGCGAGCTGAGAGAAGAGCTGAAGACTCAGTTTGAATCGCTGAACGATACCGTCTCCAACCTGCTTTCGCAGATCAACGAGCTCAGCGGCGAGAGTATGCGTATGGCAAGCCACGCGAGAGACCTTGTTGACGAGGGTCTTGACCTTATCGAGATCGAATGACGGATATGGCTGATACAAATATCATCAGGGCGGGCGTATCGCAGCTGCGCGAGCTTGCACCGAAGCTCAAAGCGGGCGACAAAGTGCTGCTGAGCGGCGTTGTGTATACTTCGCGTGACGCGGCTCACAAGAGGATAACCGCTCTGCTCGACGAAGGTAAGGCACTGCCTTACGATCTTAAAGACGCAGTAATTTATTACGCGGGTCCGACTCCCTCGCCCGAAGGAAGACCTATCGGATCCTGCGGTCCCACCACAAGCGGCAGAATGGATAAGTACGCTCCCCGTTTCCTCGATCTGGGGCTTGCAGGCATGATCGGCAAGGGCGAACGCTCCGAAGCCGTCTGCGAAGCGATAGTCAGGAACGGCGCTGTGTATTTCTGCGCGGTGGGCGGCTGCGGAGCTCTCGCGGCAAGCAGGATAAAGTCCTGCGAGGTCATCGCTTTTGAAGACCTGGGCTGCGAATCGGTGAAGCGGCTCGTCATCGAGGACTTCCCTCTCGTTACGGCTATCGACTGCTCGGGCGGGAACATTTTCGTAACGGGCAGAGCGCAGTACGCCGTTTGAAACAAAAAATGATCTGTACGCGGAAAAGGCGATCACAGTATCGCTTTTTCCGTTTGCTTTTGTGTACAAAATCGGCTTGCAGAATTTGTAAATTGTTACGAAAATCGCAAATTATTTAATTTTTCTTTAATGTGACTTGACTTTTTTATTATGATGTGTTATTCTTATATTATGAGCGAAAAAAAACGATCACAGTTTGAGGAGCTTTCCGACGAGGAACTCGCGGTAAAGGCAAGGAACGACGCGCTTGCGGCGGCAGAGCTGCTGACACGGGTGTCATCGTCCGTCCGTGCGCTTTCGCATACCATCGACCCGCTTGTGTCGGAGGATCTTTTTCAGGAAGGGCTTCTGGCGGCGCTGGCGGCTATCGGAAGGTACGACCCCGAACGCGGCAAGGCACGCACGTTCTTTATACAGTGCGCAAAAAACCGTATGCTTAACGAGGTAAAGCGGCTGCGTATGATCGGCGGAGAAGGCGAAGACGAGCTCGAAAAGCTTGCCGACCCCGACGAACCCGACAGCGGGCGCTTCGAGATGCTTTACTCGGCGATAGACAAATGCCTTACCGAGCTTGAAAAGGAGACTGTCTCGCTTTACCTGGCGGGGCTCAGCTACCGCGAGATAGCGGTGCGGCTCGGCATCTCCGAAAAATCCGTTGACAACGCCATGCAGCGGACACGGCGCAAGCTTCGTGACGAGCTTGATAAATGTAACTGATCTTCGAGGTCGAATGACTTCGTTTTCAGATATACTCACATCTGTGAGTACCAAGGACTATTTTTTATTATGGTTACAGAACCGAACGGCTGTAACAGAAAGGTGATTCATCATGTTTGAGGACAAGACTTTGGTATGTAAGGACTGCGGCAACGAATTTATTTTTACTGCCGGAGAGCAGGAGTTTTACGCAGAAAAGGGGCTCACCAACGAGCCTAAGCGCTGCAAGGCGTGCCGCGCCGCACTGAAGGAGAAGAAGGATGACAGACCTGTGTTCACAGCGACCTGTGCTTCCTGCGGTGGCGAGGCTAAGGTTCGTTTCCAGCCTACCGAGGGCAGACCTGTTTACTGCAACGCTTGCTTTGCCAAGATGAAGGCAGAACAGTAATTCATTTTTTACCGAATGAGTTTTCGGCGTTTTCGTCATAATGACGGGAACGCCTTTTTCATTGAAAAAGCAAAGCGAGGAGCAAACCAAAAGTCTTTGGAAGGATTCTCCCACAAAAGCCTGCGACAGAGCAAATCCATTCAGTGAAGGGACAACCGCACCTCTAAAATAAAATCGGCAATTCATAAATAAGCCTACAAAAAGGCATAGACAAAAATTCAGCAAATCAGTATGAGAACAAGGAAATTGCCGATTTTATTACATGAAAGAGCGAAGCGATTTTCATGCAACAGCGGCGCGAACGAACTTGATTTGTCCGCACGAGCTTTTTCCCCGCCGTTGTGACATTTGGACATTCGTGCTATTCATTTGCGAAAATCGCTCCGCTCTTTCGCAAATATAAAATCGGCAATTTACTTGTTCTCGAACAAATTTTCTGAATTATTTGTCAGCGCCTTTTTGTGGGCTTTTCTTGAAATTGCCGATTTTATTTTTGGAGGTACGCTTTCTTTCTCCGAGAAGCTTTTTGGCCGTCGTGGGTTTTGTGGGGGAAACCCTTCTGAAGAAGGGTTCTCCCCCACGCCCCTTTCCTAAGACTTTTAGTATGCCCCTGATTTGCGAATTTTTTTACGATGCGCAGGTACATGGCGATATATGAATAAAATCCAATTTCCGCATTGTTCATAAAATATGTATTTACATAAGTTTCGCGACGTGATATAATAATAATGTATATGCAAAATACACTATATTTGAAAGGACGTTTCATCTATGGGAATGACAATGACTCAGAAGATACTCGCGGCTCACGCGGGACTTGCCGAGGTCAAAGCCGGACAGCTCATCATGGCTGACCTCGACTTCGTGCTCGGCAATGACATCACCTCCCCCGTGGCGATCAACGAGTTCAACAAGGCGGGCTTCACCGAGGTCTTTGATAAGGAAAAAGTGACGATGGTTATGGATCATTTCGCCCCGAACAAGGACATCAAGGCTGCCGCACAGTGCAAGCAGTGCCGCGAATTCTGCGGCGCTCAGCAGATCACACACTTTTACGACGTGGGCAAAATGGGCATCGAACACGCGCTGCTCCCCGAAAAAGGACTCGTGGCTCCCGGTGACTGCATCATCGGCGCGGACAGCCACACCTGCACCTACGGAGCGCTCGGCGCTTTCTCGACGGGCGTGGGCTCGACCGATATGTGCGCGGGCATGGCTAAGGGCAAGGCTTGGTTCAAGGTGCCTTCGGCTATCAAGTTCAACATCACGGGCAAGCTGCCGAAGTACAGCGCCGCTAAGGACGTTATCCTCCACATAATCGGCAAGATCGGTGTGGACGGCGCTCTTTACCGCTCGATGGAATTCTCGGGCGAGGGCTTGAAGAACCTCACGATGGAGGACAGGCTTTGCATGGCTAACATGGCTATCGAGGCTGGCGCAAAGAACGGCATCTTTGCCGTTGACGAGGTTACTCTCGAATACGTAAAGGGCAGAGTGAACCGCGAATTCAAGGTCTTTGAAGCCGACCCCGACGCCGAGTACGACGAGGTTTACGACATCGACCTTTCGCAGATCAAGCCGACTGTCGCTTTCCCGCATCTTCCCGAGAACGCCAAGACCTTCGACGAGATCGGCGACGTCAAGATCGACCAGTCCGTCATCGGCTCATGTACCAACGGCAGGATCGAAGACCTCCGCGCCGCTGCCGAAATTCTTAAGGGCAGAAAGATCGCCGACGGCGTTCGCTGCATAGTTATCCCCGCGACTCAGGCAGTTTACCGTCAGGCTATGGACGAGGGACTTCTCGCGATCTTCATCGAAGCAGGCTGCGCGGTATCCACCCCGACCTGCGGACCATGTCTCGGCGGATATATGGGCATACTTGCCAAGGGCGAGCGCTCGATAGCCACCACAAACCGCAATTTCGTCGGCAGAATGGGTCACCCCGAGAGCGAGGTCTATCTGGCTTCTCCCTACGTTGCGGCGGCTTCTGCCGTTACGGGCAAGATCTCCCAGCCCTCCGAGATAATGTGAGGTAATAATATGGTAAAGCACATTATAATATGGGACTTTAAGGACGAACTGACAGCGGAGCAGAAAAAATCCGCCGCACAGCGCATGAAGACCGAGCTCGAAGCGCTTGTCGGCGTTATCGAGGGGCTCAAAAGCCTGCACGTAGCGACAGATCTGCTCGGAAGCTCGAACGGCGACATCACCCTTGACAGCGAGTTCGAGGACGAAAAGGCTCTCGCGTACTACGCCGACCACCCCGAGCACGTCAAGATCAAGGAATTTGTCCGCACGGTAGTCAAGGCGAGAAAGTGCGCCGACTACAAAATATAAGTGAATAGTGTATAGTGAATAGTAAACAGTTACGGTGTCCGCTTCGCGGACGGTTTAAAAAAGTCTCCGGAGCGAAGCGAACGAAAAAAATCGGCGAAGCCGACACCCTAACTATACACTGTTCACTGTAAAATATTAACTTTTATGATCGCTACTATTATATATAGCAGAAAGCAGAAAGGAAACGTACCATGAAAGCTAAGGGCATTGTACATAAGTACGGCGATAACGTAGATACCGACGTTATTATCCCCGCAAGGTATCTGAACACCGCCGACCACAAGGAGCTTGCCTCCCACTGCATGGAGGACATCGACACCGAATTTGTGAAAAAAGTCAAAGCGGGAGACATCATGGTGGCTCACGAGAACTTCGGCTGCGGCTCGTCGAGAGAACACGCTCCGATAGCTATCAAGGCGAGCGGCATCTCATGCGTAATCGCCGCTACATTCGCAAGAATATTCTACCGCAACGCGATCAATATAGGACTGCCGATAATCGAATGTCGTGAAGCAAGCGAACGCATCGAAGCGGGCGACGAGGTCGAGATCGACTTTGAAAGCGGCGTGATAACGAACATTACCAAAGGCGAAAGCTACACAGGACAGCCTTTCCCCGAGTTTTTGATAAATATTATCGACAAGGGCGGGCTTCTTAACTCACTTAAATAAAATAATGTGAAAAGAATTTTGTACAATTGTGATAAATGCATCTTCAAATATCACCATATTAACACATAACGATTGTACAAAACGCCGACTTTATTGTTAAATAAATTAAAAAAATAGCTTTGTCATTGACAAAGTGAAAAGAATGTGGTAGACTATTAATATCGGGGACTATAAAGGTCCCAAACAAACCCAAACAATTTAAATCACTCGCGGTGGTTTACAGCGCCGTGAGGATGTGAAAGGAATGATTTATGTGAAAAAACTTCTGGCGTCTTGTGCGGCACTCGCACTTGCAGCTACAAGTATGCTTCCCATGACCGCCGCTGCTGATGCCGCTGCAGATTATGATGGTAAGATTACTCTTGAGGCCAGCACTGATTCATCGACCATCAAAGCGGGCGACACTGTTAAGTACGAACTGAAAATCAAGGAAAACTCCGGTGTAAACGGCTGGTCTGTACTTGTTGAGTTCGATACTGACAAGCTCACCTATGAAAAGGTAACCAGCAAGAAGATCATTGAAGAAGTTCCCGGTTATGATGGAATCACTACCGAGACCAAGATCGTATCTCCTGTTCCGAAGGACAATCAGGAAGGCAACAGCTTCCCGATCGTATGGGCAGAGGGTACCAAGACCTATGCAGAGATCTTTGAGGAGAACGAAAAGGACGTTCCTGCTGAGGTTGACGGAAAGAACTACATCTATACCGGTATCAACAAGGGCAATCCCGTTGCTGAGATCGTGTTCACTGCTAAGTCTGATATAGCTGTTGCTGATCTTGAGGGTCTCGTAAATGTATCCGGCACTAAGGCTGTTAAGAACGATCCCGAAGATCCTGCTGGAAAGTTCGATGTAGAGATCGAAGTTGATAACACTTTTGTCAAGAAAGAGCCTTCCATCTCTCTCGACAGAACTACTGCTACTCTTAAGGTAGATCAGACCGGAACTCTCAAGGCTACTACTGAAAACACTACCGGCACTGTAACTTGGACTTCCTCCGATGATACAGTAGCTACCGTTGATGCAAACGGTACCGTGACCGGTGTTGCTGAGGGTACTGCTACCATCACTGCTTCTGTTGACGGCGTGAGCGCTTCCTGCGTAGTAACCGTAACAGATGATGAAAAGCCCATCGAGATCAACCTTCCCGATCAGAACATTGAGGTAGAAGATACTTTAGAGTTCGATGTTAAGACTGTGATTCCCGAGATCACTGCTGCTCAGGTTGCTGCTATCCCTGTAACCGTTGATGACGATTCTATCGTTTCTTACAAGACTGACGGCACCAAGATTGTATTTACAGGTCTTAAGGCTGGTACTGCTACCGTTACCGTAACAAGCCCGTCTACCAAGTATATACTCAATCCTTTCAAGATCACCGTTGTTGACGAGATTGTTCCTATTCCTGTGCTTCCCGATCAGACCGTAACCGAGGGTCTCTCCACTAATTACGATATCTCCAACGCTATCCTTGCTACTATCCTTCCCAACCTTGAGGTTGAGTCTCTTGATCCCAGCATTGCTACCGTAGAGTTCAGCGCTGACAAGAAGAATCTTATCATCACCGGTATTAAGGCAGGCACCGTAGTTGCTCAGGTTAAGGATAAGACCACCGGTACTGTTATTGGTAAGTTCAACATCACCGTTGAGGCTGCCGGCGATCCCGAGAATGAGTTCGTTGCTGACTTCAGGGTGAAGATCATCGATCTTAAGCTCGGCGGAACTAACAAGCTTGCAATCGTTGTAGATCCTGAGGATGACGATACCCTTCCCTTCACCGATATTACCAAGTGGACTCTTAAGTCCAGCGACGATACCATCGTAAGCGTTGATCCTGATGGCACTATCGTAGGTCTCAGATCCGGCGAGGTTACTATCACTGCTACCAACCCTGATTACAATGGTACTCTGACTGCTACGGTAACCGTTAAGACCGTATTCCCTGTATACGTACCTACTTCTCCCGTAAATCCCGGCGATACTGCTAATGTAAAGCCCGGCGATAACACTGTTGCGAGAGCTAAGGTAACTCCTTATGTAAACGCTATCGTTGATTCTGAGTCTAAGGCTGCAAGCGTAATTGCTGCTACCGGTGGCGAGATGGATAGCGAAACCGGAAATGCTCCTGCTATCGCAGCTGCTGCTCTCGGTCTCATCGCACTCGGCTTTGTAGTTGTTGCAAGAAAGAAGCGTCACGCTTAATCTCTTGAAAGACTTCATAGTTCTGTAAAATACAGGCGGCGCAAGCAATTGTGCCGCCTTTTTTATTACCGTTTTTCTATTACCATCTTGGAATGGAGTGTGAATTATGCGAAAAAGATCATTAGCTGCCGCAATCGCAGCTGCTTGCTTTTGTATGCAGCTGCCTGTGTGCGGAACGATAAGCGCCGCTGCCGCTTCGGGTCCCGAGTTTTCACTGGGTACCCCAAATTACTGCACCGCTGCGGAAGAAACGACCGACGGCACCGAAAGCTACACCATCGAGCTTGAACTAAGCGGCAACAAGGGTATGCAGTCCTGGGTGGCTCTTCTTGATTACGACAGCAGCAAGGTGACATTCGACTCAATTACTTCCGAGTATTTCAGCGGCATCGAGCTGCGGGATACCGGCAAAAGACTTATCATCAACGACTTTGAATCCAATGATATTTCTGCCAACGGAGTCGTCGCCGAAATCAAATTCAAACTCAAAAAGGGTGTAACGCCCGGAAAATACGATGATTGCTTTCATCTTTCACTCTCCGACGATCCCGATGATTTTTACAATTACGCAAACGAAACGCTCTCTGCTTCGGTAAAATCCGCGACTGCGCCGCTTGATATCCGTCAGGCTTCCAACGTTGTTATCACGTTCGATAATGAAAGTCTCAATATGATCGTTTCGGAACAAAAGGAGCTAAAACTAATGTTCCATGTTACGGGCGATGAGACGAAAGCCAATTTGCCTGACAACACAAAATGGCAAGTCAAAGCCAGCAGTACCGCCGTTTCGCTGGCAGCTGTTGACGGGAAGCTTGTAGTCACCGCAAATAACCCGGGAAGTGCCGTGGTCTCTGCGAC
The DNA here is from genome assembly GCA_024697705.1 of Ruminococcus sp. Classification (GTDB taxonomy): domain Bacteria; phylum Bacillota; class Clostridia; order Oscillospirales; family Ruminococcaceae; genus YE71. Next base: position 6,297 of record JAILFF010000148.1, on the reverse strand, counting down.
TAACCCCGAATATATCGACAAAAACGGCGACCCTATTACCATAACCTGCACGGTGAACATCGAAAGCGATCAGGTGCTCGACACGTTGAGTATCACCCCCGATATAACCGCATTGAAAGCGCCCGAAGGCACTGCTTTCGAGCTGGAGCTTATAAAGAACGGCTCCGTGATCGGGACTGCCAAGATCAGCAATTCCGACCCTGTTGTCTTCAACGACGTTCGCGTAGGTCAGTATGAGGTTCGTATCAAATGCAGCGACAAAAGCTACGCTGTCAAAACCAGGAAGATCTATATTGACAAGCCCGAGCTGACTCTTCAGGAAAAGCTTTTCCTCTACGGAGACCTGAACTGCGACGGAGAACGCGATATTTCCGATCTGATAATTATGCAGAAGATCGTTGCGGGCTGGAAGGTCAAGGCTCCCTACGACGAATTGGCGAATATCGACGGCTCGGAGGACGGTAAAGCGACCATCGACGACCTTGTAACTTTACAAAAGCTCGTTGCGGGCTGGAAAGTCGGCATCGGCGGTCAGAACACATAAAAATAAATATTTCAGCCCGACTTTTCACGGTCGGGCTTTTTTATACTAACCTTTTAGGGATTAGTATTATTACTCATACGCGCCTTACCTTTGCGCCGAGGGCAGCAAGCGATCTTTCGATTGACTCGTACCCTCGGTCGATATAGCAGACTCCGCCGATCTCTGTTTCGCCCTCGGCAGCACAGGCAGCCACACACAGCGCCGCGCCGCCCCTCAGATCGGTCGCCTTGACCGCAGCTCCGGTCAGTTTATCTACGCCGCGGACAACTGCAACTTTGCCCTCGGTCTTGATGTCCGCACCCATTCGCACAAGCTCGTCAACGTGGCGGAAACGGTTCTCGAAAATATCCTCCACGAATATCCCCATTCCCCGCGAACGGGCAAGCGCCGCCATAACTATCGCCTGCGCGTCGGTGGGAAATCCCGGATAGGGACAAGTCCTCACCGTGTTCACGCAGTTGAGAATAGGCGGAGCGCTCAGATACACCCCGCCGCCGCTGTCACAGACCCGACAGCCCGCCTGCCGCAGCACGTTTATCACCGCTTCGTTATCGCAGCCCTTGGCGCCCGAAATATTCACCTCGCCGCCCGAGGCAGCCGCCGCACACAGATATGTAGCCGCAGCGATACGGTCGGGCATGACTGTATATTCGCAGCCGTGCAATTCCCCGCGCTTTACTCCGCCGATGACGATACGGTGACAGCCCGCGCCCCGCACATTCGCCCCGCACATATTGAGAAAGCTCCCGAGCTCGGCGATCTCGGGTTCCCTCGCGGCGTTCACGATGACGGTCTCGCCCTCGGCACAGACCGCCGCAAGCATGACGTTCTCGGTAGCACCGACCGACGGGAACGACAGATTGATGACCGTGCCTTTCAAGCCCTTCGGCGCGGAGCAGATAAGTCTGCCGTGTTTTTCTTCGATGACCGCTCCGAGCTGCCGCAGCGCCGCGATGTGCATATCAATAGGGCGGGGACCCAGTTCGCAGCCGCCCGGAAAGCTCAGCACGCACTCCCCCGCCGAGCCGAGCAGCGCTCCCATAAATATGATCGAAGACCTCATACGCCGCATGAGCGCGTCGCCTATCTCCGTGCTGCCGATGGTGCGCGAATCTATTTCTGCCGTACCGCCCGAAAAGCGGCATTTGCACCCGAGAGAACTTAGTATGCCGAAAGCCGCGTAAACATCGGAGAGCGCGGGGCATCTGTGGAGAAGGGTCGCTCCGCCTGTCAGCACACACGCGCTGAGGATCGGCAGCACGCTGTTTTTCGCGCCCTGAACTGCGATCTCCCCGCTCAGCCGCCGCCCGCCCTCTATCCTGAGAATCTGCATAAAATCACCTCTTTTATACAGATTATGCAGAAAGCAAGCGGATTGTTTATATAAAAAGAAACCTCGAAGTGGTTGGCAGGATCCTACACGGCGAAGTAGACAAACATTCGTACAACCTAAGAGGTTGACAAACTCTTCAAATGATGATATAATTTAATCAGGAGAGTGAGTGCCTTGACTATAAATACTATTGATAATCCAATAGAACAACAACATACCGGCAAAGGCAATCCCAACGCTGTTTTGATGTTCGGTATTGATTTAAACAACCGTCAAAAAGCACTGTTAGAATCACTCCCCGATTACGACAGCAGAATAGTTGTTCCAAAAGATTCGGTGAATATGGCTGACCTTTCAGCTTTGACGTCTTATACAGGACACGAATTTGCGATGTTTACCAAAGGAAATGAAAGATTGATAGTTCGCGGCGGTGAAAAAAATGTCAATATAGATATTGATGAAGCTAAAAAGCTGTCAGCCGATGGTTACAGATGTAGCGGTCATACTCACCCCGGAATTGATTTTCTGTCCATGCAGCCTTCCAACGGAGATTATGCGGTTCTTGCTTGTTTTAAGCAAACAAATTCTGTGATCTATAACTCGAAAGGCGATTTCAGAACGTTCGAAAAAAGGGAGTGATGTTATGTGCAGATTGTTCAGCAAATACGAAAGTCAAATTAAGTCCTACTGTATTGAAAACGGTCTTGATTTTGAAAAGTTAAGCAGTTTCCCGCAATGCTGGGGGAAGAACGATATTTGGGTACAGTATCACGACCCCTCCAGAGGAAAAAACGGAATGAAAGACGAAACCCCCGCCCCGATCGTGCTGATAATTTCAGTTAACGGCGGCAATGTGACCTTTACTCAAACAGAACACACCGGTAAATATCTTCGGTAAAATTTGAAGTATACCGCTCTGCTCCGGCAGGGCGGTTTTATTATCCTGCACTCGTACCGGGTTTCACCCGGAAGATAGCCGCTTCATATATCACCACACAGATTTTATTGAAAAAAGTCGTTTAAATCGGCGTATATTTCTATATAATTTTTCGTGAATAATTGACAAAAGCCGTAAAATATGCTATAATATTTTTGTTACTATCTGTTTCTTACAATAGAAAGGAATGATATGATATGCGTGCAAGCGGAATATTACTTCACATATCCTCACTGTCGGGCGAATACGGCATCGGAAAGCTCGGCAAGGAAGCTTATGCCTTCGCCGATTTCCTTAAAAAGTCGGGTCAGCACTACTGGCAGATACTCCCCGTCTCACCGACGAGCTACGGCGATTCGCCCTATCAGAGCTTCTCGGTATTCGCGGGAAATCCCTACTTCATCGACCTCGAAACGCTCGAAAAGGACGGTCTTCTGAAGCCGAAGGACTACAAGGATATCGAATGGGGCAATCCGGGCGTGGTCGATTACGGCTTTATCTACGAAAGGCTCTACCCCATTCTCAAAAAGGCGTACAAGGCTTACGCCAAAAAGGGCGGCACCGAGCTTAAAGAATATATGGAAGCCAATCCGTGGGTGAAGGACTACGGTCTTTTCATGGCGCTGAAATTCGCTCACGACGGCAAGGCGTGGTACGACTGGGAAGAACCCCTCCGCCTGCGCGAGCCCGAAGCGGTCGCGGCGGCTTTTGAAAAGTACGCCGAGGACGTTAATTTCCACGCTTTCCTGCAATACGAATACTCGGTGCAGTGGCACGCGCTCAAAGCCTACGTCAACAGCCTTGACATAAACTTCATCGGCGATATACCGATCTACGTTTCCTACGACAGCGTGGAGGTCTGGACGATGCCGGAGCTGTTCCTGCTCGATGAGGACAGAAAGCCCATCGACGTTGCGGGCTGTCCTCCCGACTGCTTCGCGAAAAAGGGTCAGCTGTGGGGCAATCCGCTCTACCGCTGGGACTATCACGAGGAACAGGGCTTTGCATGGTGGATATCGCGCCTGAAAGCCGCCTGCACCACCTACGACATGGTGAGGATAGACCATTTCCGCGGCTTCGAGAGCTACTACACTATCCCCTACGGCAGAGAGGACGCAGTTATCGGCGAGTGGCGCAAGGGTCCCGGAATGAAGCTCTTCAACGCCATGAAGGACGCGCTCGGCAAGCAGAATATCATCGCGGAGGACTTGGGCTTCATCACGAAGGAGGTCGCCAAGCTGCTTAAGGCTTCGGGCTACCCGGGCATGAAGGTGCTGCAATTCGCCTTCGATTCAGACCCCGCAAATCCCTATCTGCCGCACAACTACACGAGCACAAACTGCGTCTGCTACACGGGCACCCACGACAACGAAACGGCGATGGGCTGGGTTCGCGGCAACCGCAGAAAAACGCTGCAATACTGCCGAGAATACCTCAATATCAAACACAACCCCGAGATACCGTGGGCGATGATACGCGCCGCGTGGGGCAGCATCGCCGAGACCGCCGTCGCACAGATGCAGGACTTTTTGGAGCTTGATTCGTGGGCGAGAATGAATATCCCCTCGACGGTGGGCGGCAACTGGCAGTGGCGAATGGTCGGCGGCGAGCTGACAGACGAGCTTGCTGAGCGCATACGCAGCCTTACCGAAACTTACGGGCGTATCGTTCCCGAGCCTAAGCCGGAAAAGCCCAAAAAGGCAAGGATGGTAAAATAAATGAATACGCTCATAAGGTTCACAAAGCCCTTCGCCGTTATAATACTCATTATCGCGCTGATGTTTTCGACGGCGATACACGCCAGCGCGGATAGAGGACCAAAGCCGAGCATAGACCTTATCGTTAAGAACGCCCCCCGTGAGGAATACATCATCGACCTGTTGCAGACGTACAGATATATTGATTATTCCCAGAATTACGGAGTCGACGAGTATTACGATCATAAGCTCGGCGAGCCGCGAGAAACAATGTTCCGCACGCTGTACGAATATAAAAACGACGACGGAATGATAGCGCGGATAAAAGTTCCGGTCGTTGGTGACAGCTGGTGTTTTGCGGAGGGCGACGGCGTATTCTCATACATCTACACGACCCCAAAAGTTTTCCGCGTTATCATCATCACCGAAAGCGGGCAGAAATACATCTCGGAGAAGATAAACGTCAGGGCGTTCAACTCCGAAGTGGTCTACGACGTCAGCACCGGCAAGCTCAGCGAGAACTTGGTGTTCTTCATTCACCCGCATATTGACGTATTCTGGGATACGTGTATCGGGACGCTCTTTGTCGAATGGCTCGTGCTGCTGTTCTTCAAGCGTTATTTCAGGCTGAAAGACGGCAGAAACGGGAAAGTTTTTCTGCTGACAAACTTTGTCACACAGGTATTCCTGTACGTTATGATTCAGTGGGTCAATGATGAATTGTACATTCCCGCCGAAATTGCCATAGTAATAATTGAAGCGATCGTTTATTCTCTGCTTTTCCGTCCAACGAATAAGAAAAAGGCTGTATGGTACGCGGTCTTCGCGAATGCGGCAAGCTTTGTCTGCGGACTCCCTTTTTGGCCGATAATAATTGATATTATCAGATAATTAACAGAATAAACCATCACGACGTACTTACGGCGGCGACGGAGGTCGCGGTGCTGAATTACAATAATATTGTTGCATAAATTATTTTAGAGGAAAATCATGAGTACCGAAAAAAAGTCTGCCCTTAAAGTGATGATAATAATGCTTTGCATTGTGCTTTTTGCGGGCGCGTGCTTATGTCTTTCGCCCGAAAGGGGGCGGCTCTACTTCGGCAGTGCGAGGATAAAAGGCACGGTGAGCGTATACCTCGACGGCGAGCCGACAGACGTAAGCGGCGTGACCGTTACCGACATTTCCCCAAGCGCAAGCGTGAGAGACCTGAGCTTCGGCAAGGACGGCAACACCGTCACTATCTCCGACGAAGCGGGGGAAAAGATGATATACAAATACGAGCTGGATATCCCCGAGCTCGGCAGCCCCGTGAAACTGTCGGTAATGCACCGGGACTGGCATCAGGTAACGCGCTTCGGCTGCGAGCTTTATCTCACAAACACGGAGTACGGCGTGAAAGCCGAGTACAAGCTGTGCTCAAGGGCTTCAAATCTCTCCGTATTCGATGAGCAAAAGACTTCCGAAAGCTTCACCGATCACGAGGATTATACAATAAGAATATAAAAATAGCTGTATCAGGAGGAAAATAATATGATAACGACCGAAACACTTAAAGAAAAAATAATCGAGGGCTTGAAGGAGAAATACAGCATCATGCCCGACATGGCTACACCGCCGCAGCTTCACGACGTGCTGTCAGACGCTGTTATGGGCGAGATCGCCGAGAACTGGAATCAGAGCCGCGCCGCTCACCTTGAAAACCGCCGCGCCTGCTACCTCTCTATGGAGTTCCTCGTGGGCAGAGCCGTCTACAACAATCTGCTGTGTACGGGGCTGACCGATA
>JAILFF010000147.1 GCA_024697705.1 Ruminococcus sp. | reverse complement strand
GCGTTTTCGGGGATAAGCTGCGGTTCAAGACAGGTCAGCTCGCTTATCAGCTTTTCGATAGGCGCGTAGCGTTCGTAATTCGTATAGCTTTGCTTTAACAGACGGAACTCCTCATCGAGATAGCCTTTGTACAGGCTTGCCTCAAAGCCGTGGAATGTGTCGATGTGGTAGTGCGCACGGTGCTTGAAGGGCAGTATGTAAAGGTTCTCGCCGCGCTGAACGCTGTCGTACATATCAAGCGTTTCGGGTGCGGAGCGTCCGCGGAAATTGTTGTCGCGGATTATCCTTCGCATCACGCGGATAAATTCGGGGTGGATAAGGTCGCCGTCGGACATCTGTATTCTTGTGCGCACGCTGACATAGATGCAGCTTGCGATGTCCTCATAGCCCGTAACTTCGGGATTGAGGGCGTGGATACCCTCGAAAAGCACCAGTTCGCCCTTCTTACGTTCAAGACGTCTGCCGGGTACTCTGTCCTGCGATTTGAAATCAAAGCCCGGAATGTCGATAGGCTCGCAGTTCGCCAGCTTGTGAAGATGCTCCTGCAAAAGCTCGATGTCGATGCGGTAAGGCGATTCGTAGTCTATCTGATTGTTTTCGTCGAATATCTGGATCTTGTCCTTCGGCAGAAAATAATCGTCCATTGAGATAGTATGCGTCTCAAAGCCCATGCCGTCAAGATAAGCCTCGATCTTCAATGCAGTGGTGGTCTTTCCCGAGCCGGAAGGACCCGCAAGCAGTATTATCGGGTGCTGGTCGGCTCTCTCGGAGATATGCTCCGCAACTGAGCGGCATTTTTCGTCGTATTCCTCGCAGCAGCGCTTGATGTAAGCAGGAGCGTCCGCTGCAAGCGCGTTGTTGATATCATTGTAGTTTACTATATTCATTCTAAATACCTCTTATTATTATTCTACGGGTGTGATATCTTTAAAACCAATTGCAAAATGCGGTTTTATAAAGTGATAGGTTTCAAGACCCTTGCATTCGTTCGTATTTCCAACAAGACGGGCATTGATGAACGAACGGCACAGCCTGCATTTATCGGCAGAGTAGTACAGGTCACCGATATGCTTGTTTTCGTCGCCCGAAAGATGGATAACGACCTTTTCACTGAAATCATGTTTATGCGGACGGCAGTCCTTGTCCGTCCATTTGCTGTTTTCATGTTCAAACTTTTTCAGCCATGCTTTTCCCATAGTATTATTTCTGTTCCCACTTCACGCAGAGATTATTGAGCGTATCGGTCATGGCGGCAAGCTCCTTATTGCTGAGCCCCTGCGACTGTTTGATAAGCGCCTGCAAACGGTCGGCAGCAGCCTTAAGACGCAGATAAGGAGTGCTTTCGCGCTCGACCTTCGCCGCCGCAACGGGCTTGGCGTTCTCGAACGTGCCGCTTATCAGATCAAGCTCCGCGCCGCTGAACGGGCAGAAAGCCTTTATCCCCAGCTCGCCTTCGAGATGCGCGGCGTATTCCTCCGCAGTTGCGCTTTCGCCGTGAATGACGAAAGCCGATTTTATTCCGTTTACGGCAGTCACCCACTTGTCAAGACCGTTTTTGTCGGCGTGACCGCTCATGCCGGGAAGCTGCATTATCGTCGCGTTAACGCTGATGTCTTCGCCGAACAGCTTGACGGTGCGTGCGCCTTCGAGAAGCTTTCTTCCGAGTGTTCCGACCGCCTGATAGCCCACGAACAGTATCAGTGCTTCGCGTTTCCACAGATTGTGCTTAAGATGGTGCTTGATGCGACCCGCCTCGCACATACCGCTTGCCGAGATGATGACCTTCGGCTCTTTATCGAAGTTTATCATTCTCGATTCGTCGCTCGTTACGGCTATCTTAAGACCGGGAAAAGATATGGGGTTGATGCCGTTTTTAACATACCGCAGAGCTTCCTCATCGTAGCAGGAGTCCTCGTTGCGGTTGAATATAGCAGTCGCGTCGATAGCGAGCGGTGAGTCGATATAAACGGTGAAATCGGGATTGCTGCGCACGAGCCTTTCCTGCTTGATATGCCTGAAATAATATAACAGCTCCTGCGTTCTTCCGACGGCAAATGAAGGGATAACGACGTTTCCGCCCGCGCCGAGCGTTTCATCGACTACTCTTGCAAGCTCGGCAGGATAGTCCTCGGGCTTTTCGTGAAGCCGATTGCCGTAGGTAGATTCCATTACCACATAATCCGCCCTGTCGAAATACTGCGGGTCGCGGATAAGAGGGATATGATGGTTGCCGATATCGCCCGAAAAGATGATAGTGCGTGTCTCGCCGCCTTCGGTAAGGGTAAGCTCTATCCCCGACGAGCCGAGAAGATGTCCCGCGTCGCGGAAGAAAAAGCTTATCCCGTCGCAAAGCTCGACGGTTTCCTCGTAATCATGTCCGCAGAGAGCCTTGATGGCAAGCTCGGCGTCCTCCATAGTATAAAGGGGTACTACGTCGGGATTGCCCTTGCGCTTACCCTTGCGGCTTTTCCATTCCGCTTCAAACTCCTGTATATGCGCGGAATCGCGCAGCATTATCGAGCAGAGATTAGCCGTTGCTTTCTGACAATGTATCTGTCCCTTAAAGCCTCCCGCGCAGAGCAGAGGCAGAAGCCCCGAATGGTCTATATGCGCATGAGTAAGCAGAACAAAATCTATACCCGAGGGAGCGCAGGGCACCTGAACGGTCTCATAAGCGTTTATGCCCTGTTCCATGCCGAAATCAACGAGGAATTTCTTCCCGCAGGCTTCAATATAGGTACAGCTGCCCGTTACCTGATGAGTAGCTCCGATAAACATAATTTTCATGAAATGATCTCCGCCTTTCGGTTATTTATCTCTATATCTACTATTTTACCATATTCGACAGTATTTTTCAATAGGAAAAGCAATAATTTATGATATTTAACAAAATTTACACAATTTTATTTTCTTGTCGCCGCTCACGCAGTCAGCTTCCCAAAAACACTCTCACGAATAGCGGAGCGCCGACAAAGCAGGCGATATCGGCGATAAAAGACGCCGCGAAGAATCCCGCTTTCGGCTTGACATTCACCGAAGAAAAAAAGACGGTAATGGTATATAGCGTGGTCTCGGCGGCGCACATTATTACCGAAGCCGTTCTTGCGGCGAAGGAATCGGGCGGATTTTCGGCAAGTATATTGTCAAGCACGGCAAGAGAACCGCTTCCCGAGATCGGGCGCATCAGCAGCAGAGAAGTACATTCGGGAGGAAAGCCTATTTTTTCGGCGATGGGTGCTATAAGGCGTGAAAAGCTCTCAGCCGCTCCCGAGCCCGAAAACAGCGTTATGACGGTCACAAGCAGGATAAGCATCGGACAAAGCTCTGCGGCGGTGAGAAGACCTTCGCGTGCGCCTTCGCAGAAATCCGAAACGATATCACGTTTCTTGACAAGCCCCGAAACAAGCACGGCGATAATAAGTATCGGTATGATGATATCTGCTGTCATGAACGATCCTCCTTCGGGAAAAAGATCATCGTGGCGATGATCCCTGCCGCAAGCGCCGCCGCGGAGGTAGCGAGCGAGGCGGGGAGGATATCAAACGGAGTATCTGCGCCGTGACTGCTTCGGAGCGCTGCCGTCGTGACAGGCAGCAGTTGTATCGACGCGGTATTGAGTATCAGAAAAAGCGCGGTGCTTCTCCCGGAACAGCCGTCCTCACGTTTCAGACGCTTCATTGCCGCCAGCGCCAATGGCAGAGCGGCGTTGCCTATCCCGAGCATATTCGCCGTAACGTTCAGGGAGATCAGACCGAGCGTTTCTTTGTCAATTAACCCCGAAAAAAGTCGTCCGAGCGGTTTCCCGATTATATGTGTGGCAGATGTTGTGGCACCACTGTTCTCGGCTGTTCGGCTGATACCGCCCCAGAAAGCCATGCTTCCTGCAAGCGTTAAACATAGTGATAGCGCGGACTTTGTGCCTTCGGTAAGCAAATTGGTAAAATCATGTGTGGCACTCCTGTTGACAACGGAGATCAGTGAAAAAGCAGTCAGCAAAGTGAGCAAAAACCCCAACAATTGAAAGCCCTCCTTTGTGCAAAATATGAATTATTCGGAAAGAGTGTTAAAAATATCAAATTAACTATTGACAAATCACAATATTATATTGTATAATGATACTGGACTTATTGTTCAATATTTCCATAAATTTTTAGTTTCGCGAAGGAGATGTTGTTATGAAATCAACAGGTATAGTAAGAAATGTCGATGAACTCGGAAGAATTGTTCTTCCTATCGAAATAAGAAGATCGTTTGAGCTCGACACCAAAGATCAGGTCGAGATCTACACCGATAATGATATGATAATCCTTAAGAAATTTCAGAGAGCCTGCGTTTTCTGCAAGAGCCCTGAGGATATTAGAGAATTCAAGGGCAAAGCGGTCTGCGCAAAGTGCCTTGCCGAGATCAAGAAGTAAACCGATAACGGATAACTGTTAATTGTAAAAAACAAAAGAGAGGAACGTATTTGAGCGTTTCTCTCTTTATTTTATTCTTCCGTTTTTTTGATTATGACAAAAGCGCGTCCGTCGGGTCGTTGGGCTCGATATGCAGTTTGCCGTCGTTTCCCCTGACGGCTACGGTGTTGTAGGGTTCTTTAAGGAACGGTACGATCTCGCTGTCGATATTGCAGATAATGTTCAGGCGGCATATCTCCATGTTGTTCGGGTCTGACAGATATTCGGCAGTTTCAAACCCGCTCATGAAGAGCCATCCGCTGTCGCCGCTAAGCTCTCCGCCGATCTCCTTGTCTATCAGATTTCTGCGCATATAACCGACAAGACAGCCTTCCTCCGTTATGCGCTTGCTGGCGCAGCAAAGCTCGCCGATGCCGAGCTTTGAAACATAATCTGTCTCTTCGACAAGGAGAGGAGAGCCTTTCCGCGGTTTTTCATCGGGTTTGCGCTCCTCGTTAAGGCAGACGTTTTCTCGTTCGGGGTCGATCACGGCGCTGATATGAGGCATTTTTTCGATAAGCGCGGCAAGCCCGTGCGCGAATTTGAAATCAACTTCCTCCTTATAAAGAGGAAATACCTGATAGAAAGTAACTGACTCTTCGTTCGGAAGGGTACATACCGATGCTTCCTCGTCGGCGTCTTGTATCTCTATAAGGGTTGAAGCGAACAGCTTCGTTCCTTTAAAGATAGGTCTGCCGTTGGAGAAGATATGTCCGTAGCTGCTCCAGGTATTTCTTTCGATAGGCAGTCTTCCGATGGTACACAGATAACTTACCGCCCAGCGCCGCATTTCATCGTCGATGTCGGCGGGGAGATACATTACGAGCTCGCATCTTTCGGGAACCATATCTCCGAAAGAAAACGGGACTTTCATGATATGCGCTCCGATGCCGATAGTAACGTAGGTATAATAATCGCGCCCGCGACCGTCGGCGGGAGGTATCTCGGCGACCTCCACTTTAAAAGCGGGGTATTCCTTTTGCGAACACATATTAACTATCGCGCCGAAATGCCGAACTATGTGATCTGTGAGCGCGTCATATTCCTTTTTTGAATAGCTTACGGCGCATACTTTGTCGTATTCTGCCTTTACAAGCTCGAAAAGTTCATTCGCCTCGTTTTGTTCGGGAAAATCCTTTCCTTCGGCGGCAAGCTTTCTTACGTTCAGCAGTTCGCGGTATGCTTCGCAGTAGCGCTCTTTGAAATAATAGGCTCTTGCCAGCTGATAAGTCCAACGGGGATCGCCCTCCGCATTCGGTATCAGCATCAGCAGCATTTCGGCGGAATCGAGAATATCGTCGTCCTTGTTTTCGGAAACGTCAAGAAACGCCCGTACCAGCATAAGCGCAAGCTCCTGATCCTCGCGGACGTCGTATGGTATAAGCAGTTCGATGATCTCCTCATGGCGCTGCTCGGAGTAAAGCTCCTCGGCTTTTTTTTTCAGTTTATTTATCAGGACTTTTTTCAATAGTCTCATCTCCGTAAAGGGATTTTTATGCAGTCTTCATTCACAAAAAGCCCGCATTGTATGTATAGTATAACATACATTGCGGGCGTTGTCAATCACGGTTTGTATAGAAATTCAGGAACTCGTCGGATAAAATTTACATTCGAGCCTTTTTATAAACTCTTCGTAGGGAATAGGTTTGTCGTAGAAGAATCCCTGCGCGAAATCACAGCCGTTTTCCTGCATTATTTCAAGCTGCTGTTCGGTCTCGACGCCTTCCGCGATACATTCGAGTCCCAGCTCCTTAGCCATCGCGATAACGTGCTTGAACATAATGCTTCGTGAGCTGTCGGCGTTGTCGGCAGCGATGGGGATAAAGCTCTTGTCTATCTTAAGCCCGTTCCACGGAATAGCTCTGATAAGGTTCAGCGACGAGTATCCGACACCGAAATCATCGACGGAGGTGAATATCCCGACCTTCTGTAAGCCGCTTACGACTCGCTTAAGATCGTTGAACTCCACGTCGGAGGTCGTTTCGGTAAGCTCTATCTCGATATATTTGTGCGGGATATCGTACTTATCGACTATGCCCGTTATCCTGCCAAGCAGATCAATGTCCATCATGTGCTTGCGCGAAAGATTGACGGATATCCTGACGATGTCGCGCCCTTCGTCGATCCAGCGGCGAATGTCCATGCATACGTGTTCCAGCATATAGAAATCGAGCTTGCAGATATCGTTTGTTTCTTCAAGCATCGGAATAAAATCAATGGGAGGAACGATGCTGCCGTTACGGAACCACCTGCAAAGCGCTTCCGCGCCCGCAAGCTCTCCTGTCAGGATATTCACCTTCGGCTGATAGAACACATGAAATTCTTCGTTTCTGAGCGCTTCGGGGAAAAGCTGCTGTACACGCATACTTTTTTCCTTGCGGACGAGTATACTGTTGTCGAAGACGATGATATGATCCTTTCCTCCGCTTTGAGCGGCGCGAAGGCAGGTCATGCTTTTTGCCATCGCTTCTCCCGGATTGAATCTGTTCTCATTCTCGCCGACTGTAAACACACCCGCGCTTGAAGAGATATTTACCGACCTGTTATCCTCGTTATCGTACACGATCGCCGTTTCGGTCAGAAAATCAAGAACTTCGTCGAGCTGATCCAGCTTGCAGACCGCGACGAAATTATCTCCGCCGAGGCGGGAAACCTCGCCGCTTGCTCCTATAATATTTGTCAGATTATCAAAATGGTTCCTCATCGCGGTATCGCCTGCCGCTCTGCCTATTTCCTGATTAATCAGCGAGAAATGCCGCAGATTGTAGTTGATGACCGCCTTGCCGCGCATATCGCGGTGGTCGAGGTAATTTCTGAGTTTTCGCTGGTTGGGATAGCCGTTGTCGTCAAAGAAAGCAAGCTCCTCGACAATATCGCCAAGACGGTTTCGGCTGACAAAGCTGAGCGTAGCTCTCATGACAAGATCGAGCTTTTTATACTCTTCCTCCGAATGGGGTCTTTCGTCGGGCGACATAAAGACAGTCATTTCGGCACTATTCATAACGCTTGTGATGACTCTCAGAGAATGGACGGGTATTCCATGAACGCCTGTATCAAAGCAGCAAAGAGTTTCTCCTTTTCCCTCACTCTCTTCCTCCGGGTTTCTGTAAAGCCTGGTAACTCCTTTGCAAAGCCGCAGATTGTACGAAAGCTTGATAAGCAGTTCCTCGATTTTCTGAACGTCTATAAAATTTATCTCGGTCATGGCAGAGATAAGCTGTTTGAACAGTTCGTCAAACTCTCTGTCCTTTTCTGCGGAATTATTCTGCGAGTCCGAAACATTTCGCGAGGAGAATTTTTTTAACTGCTCCTTATTGTCGTACATGGCGTTGTCGGCGCGCTCGAAAACGTCCTGAAGACGCATATCCTTTTCGACATCGAAATCGGATACGCCCACCGCTACGGTAACAAGACCGCTTTTGCGATGCTTTTCAAGCTTTTCGTCAAGCGTTTTCAGCAGAGAGAATCTCTTTTCGTGATCGTTTTCCTTAAGTATCACGACAAATTCGTCGCCGCCGATACGGTAAACGTTGCTGTTGGTAAAGGTATCTCTGATAAGTTCGCAGGCGCTTTGTATAAATTCGTCGCCCGCCTTATGCCCCTGATTGTCGTTTACCTGCTTAAGACCGTTGATATCACAGACCACCACCGAAAATGCGGGAGCGCTGTGCATATTTATAAGCTCGTCAAGCTCTATTTCCTCCTGAACGTATGCACGTTTGTTCTTTGCGCCCGTAAGAACGTCGCGGTTTGCCATATCAATAGCGCTGCCGATGGCTTCCTCGAATTCCAGCTCCTTTCGCTTGGCAGAGTCAACGTTTGCGACTGCCACGATGATGTGCGAAGAATCCTCCTTCGGGCGAACGGCAAACAGCATAACGTACTGCGGAACGCCGTCGAAAATAAGCCTGTAATTCAGATAAAACTTGCCCGTATCGCGAAGGCTTTCTATGATGTTATCCTTTTTGAACGCCATTGCTACCATCGGCTGATCCTCGGGATAGATGTCGCGTTTGAGATTCTCCTGTGTTTCGGCAAAGAAATCCGAGCCCGTAACGCCTATTTTCAGTTTGGAATACTTTTCGCTCGAACTGTATTCGTTGTATTCGTTTGTCAGCAGATTAACGTGATAGATGACCTCGTAGCGCTGTGCAAGCGCTTTGGCGATCTCGCCGAAGGTCTGACTTTCCGCTTTCATAGACTGCTCGCGGCGTGTCTGCAAGTCAATATTCGTAACGCCCATAACGATATGGTGCTTGTCATTTTTCGGACGGACCGCAAGCAGATTGAGATACTGGAGCCTGTCGTCAAGCTGCTGACGGTAATTCAGGGAAAGCGAGCCCGTCGCTTCAAGGTTCGCCATAAGGCGTTCCTTTCCCATTTCGGAAAGCATACGCGGTCTATCCTCGATATAGATACATTTGGGTATATCCTCCGCCGTGTCGGCAAAGAAGTCGTTCCCCTGCTTGGTCAGTCCGAGCTTGGCGTAGGTGTCGCTCGGAAGATACCGGGTATATTCGTTGGTGTCGGTATTGACGTAATATATCGCCTCATAACGGCTGGCGAGGGCGCCCGCGATCTGACTGTAAGTCTCTCCGAACGATTCGAGCTTGACCCGTTCGTCGATATTTGAAATGCCCATTATGATATGGTGCCTGTCGTTTGAAGGGCGCACTATGAAATTATTGACGTACTGCGTATTTTTGCCGAGCTGCTGACGGTATTCAAGCGATATCGAGCCCGAAGCTTCAAGCTTTTTCAGCAGATTTTCCTTCTTCATCTCTTCGAGTATAAGAGGGATGTCATCTTTATGGATAAAGCTCTGTATATCCGCTTCGGCGTCGGCGAAGAAATCGTTCCCCTGCTTGGTTAGTCCGAGCTCGGAATATAAGTCGCTTGAACTGTACATTGAATATTCGTTCGTATCGATATTGATATAATAGATAGCCTCGTAACGGCTGGCGAGCGCGGCTGCGATCTGTTCGTAGGTCTCGCTTTCGGCTTCAAGGCGCTTCTGTTCGTCGATATTCCTTATCCCGAGGACGATCCTTCCCGTGTCTTTCCGATTGCGGAAAACGAGCATATCGACATAATGCAGCTTTTTCTCGACAAACAGACGGCAGGAAATGGAGAAAGAGGCGGATTTTTCCAGCTTTTTCAGCAGCGTTTTTTTGCCGAACGCACGTATGATCTTTTCTCTGTCGTCTGGGTGAATGATACTGTTGGCAATGGGTGCAACTCTTCCGAAAAAGTTTTCCCCGCTCTTTCTGAGCCCAAGCCGCGCAAAGCTCTCACTGGAGCTGTACTGGGTGTAATGATCGGTATTGATGTCGATATGGTAGATCACCTCGAACAGACTGGCAAGGGAAGCGGCGATCTCGGAATAAGTCCTGCTTGTCTCCTCCGCCGCGAACTCTCGTTTTTTCTGTTCGTCAACGTTCTGAACGCCGATTATAATGCTGCCGCTGTCGGTGCGTATGGTCTTGAGATAGTAATAGCACGGTTCGCCGTTTATCAGAAGGCGGTAGCTTAAGGAGAAGGATCTTCCGTTTTTCAGCTTTTCCGTAACGGACTGCTTATTGAAAGCCTTGATGAATCTTTCTCTGTCCTCTTTATATACAAGTATTTCCGTGTTCTTTCTCAGATCGGAAAAAAAATCATCGCCGCCCGAAATGATCGAAAGCTCCTTTCCGCCGATGCCGTCGGAGGAACTGCCCGATGCGGAATACTCCACATAACTGTCGCTTACGGAGTCAACGACATAGATGCTTTCATAGTCGTTGGCAAGAGCAAGCGCAAGCTTGGAAAAAGATACGGAGCTGCTGAAATTTTCGGCGTTTCTTTCCATTAGAGACATCTCCCATTCAAGCCGAATACGGCGGATTATCGCAAAAATATACTCATATTTATTGTATTATAACACATTTCAGACAAAAAAGCAAGGGCTTTACAAAAGATTAATATACGTTTTGCATGGTTTTTACATGAACTTCCAATGTCACAGCGAAATAATACGGCACTTTTTCGGGTTTTATCATAAAAAGAGCTGTAAGGCAATTATCATAAAAAGTGAATTTTTATTGAAAGCATAGAAAAAGCACTTGATTATTTGTTTATTTTGTAGTATAATTAAATCGTATATATAAATCACAAAAGGAGAGATCATTTGTTATGATAAAAGTTGGATTTATCGGAGCCGGAAATATGGGCTATGCGATCATGAAAGGTATTTCGGACTGTGCCGAAATCGAAGCAGAGATATTTGTTTACGATAGTTTTGCGCCCGCAATGGAAAAAGCGGCAGCTATCGGCGCTAAGAGCTGCGGCGACGCGGCTGCGGTAGTTTCTGCCAGCGACTATGTTTTTCTGGCGGTAAAGCCTCAGCAGCTTGACGAGGTGCTTGAAGCTATCAAGCCCGCGGTGAACGCCGAGAAGGTACTGGTATCTATCTGCGCGGGAATAGACGACGCCTACATAGCTTCCAAAACGGTAGACGGCGCTAAGGTAGTGCTCGTTATGCCGAACACGCCGCTCCTTTTGGGCGAGGGCGCTACTGCTCTTTCGCGCTCTGAGAATGTTTCGGACAGTGAGTTTGCCAATGTCTGCGGCATCTTCGGAGCCTGCGGCGCTTACGCCGTGATCTCGAAGGATAAAATGAAGGAGATAATCGCGATCAATGGTTCCTCGCCTGCGTTTATTTACCTTTACGCGCAGTCGTTCATCAAGTATGCCGAGAGCGTGGGTATCGACGGCGAGGTAGCCAAAACGCTTTTTGCAAAGTCGCTTGTCGGTTCGGCAAAGATGATAACGGACAGCGGGTTTACGATCGACAAGCTCATCGAAATGGTCTCCTCTAAGGGAGGTACGACGATCGCGGGCTTGGAGCAGCTCCGTGCGGGCGGTCTTGACGAGGCTGTTCAGAACTGCTGCAAGGCTTGCACCAACCGCGCTTACGAGCTTGCCAAAAGATAAAGATCGGTAATAAAATCCGTACCGTTAAGCATATATATCATTCGAGGTGATGTGTATGCGTATCGGTTCGGAACACCGCAGCCCGTTCTCGGACAAGCGGCTGACCATTTATGCCGTGTTCACGTTATCCGCGCTAATGGGCGCTCTGTTCGGGGCGCTTTGCCGATGCAGCGGTATCGGCAGCGCGGGTCTTACGGAAATGCTCAGAGAAGCTCAGGAAAATTATTTCAATGTCAGGAAAAACGGCGAAGTCTCCGCAGTGATCATCAGCACTCTTTCGGGGACGGGATTTTATCTGCTTGCGGCGTTTCTGCTCGGATTCAGCGCCATAGCGCAGCCGTTCGAGCTGATACTGCCGTTCCTTCGCGGAATGACCTGCGGCGTGATGATGACAGTCTCCCTCGGCGAGCAGCTTTCAAAGCAGGGGCTTGTCAGAACGGCGGCGGTCTTTCCGGGTGTTCTTGCCGCAACGGTGATAACGGTGCTGGCTTCGAGGGAGGCGCTTTTTCTTTCGGACGAGCTGTTCCGTGTGTGCTTCTATAAGGGGCTGACCGAGGGGCTTTCCGCACGTATAAAGGTCTACACGGTCAGGTTCGCGGGATTGGTGGCGGCAACATCTGTTTCAGCGCTGCTTGACTGTGTGCTTGCAGTGCTGCTGCTGTAATTCAATTATCAGAACAACTGTAATATATATTATCAAAGGGGAAGTATAAATGAAATTATTCGGAGGCTACGACAGACCCGGTCCCGGCATACCAAAAGCGCCGATGGAGAAAAAGGGCTGGATAAAATGCGTGGAGGTCTATGGGCGCAGAATGTGGAAGCTCATGGCGCTGAATCTGCTTTTTATCCTCTCGTGCCTGCCTGTCGTTACGATAGGTCCCGCGATAGCCGCGATGACAAAGGTATGCCGCAACTGGTCGCAGGAGAGAAATGCCTTTTTGTGGGAGGACTACTGGGAGGCTTTCAAAAAGAATTTCAAACAAAGCTTTATAATGGGACTGATAGACGTTTTGTTTTTAGTCAGTCTTTCGGTAGCGATACCGACATATAACGAATGGGCGAAAAACTCAAATCTCATGTTTATCCCGTTCCTGCTGTGTCTCAGCTGCGCTATCGTGTTCTTTATGATGCACTTTTACATCTATTTGATGATAGTCTCAACGAATCTTTCGATGAGGCAGATAATCAAAAATTCTTTTCTGCTTGTAAGTCTCGGAATGAAGAGCAGTCTTTGGACGCTGTTGGTATGGATAATGGTGCTGTTTACAATGTTTATCCTGCTGCCGATGTCGCTTATCATCGTTTTATTCTGGCCGTTTTCGTTTTTGTGCTTTGTCAGCTCGTTCAACTGCTATCCCGTAGTCAGAAAGTACGTTATTCAGCCGTATTACGATAAGCGCGGCGAGGACAATCCCGAGTTTGATTATCTTAAGACCGAAGATGTGGCGATATTCGAGGACAGAGGGGCCGAGGAACCCGCAAACAAAGCGGAAAAACCCGCCAAGAAAAAAGGCAAGATCATTTCGTAAAGGGTGTCTGTTCATGGCTAAAGTAATAATGACCTGCGGACGTATCTGTACAGGTAAATCGACCTACGCCGAAAAGCTGAGAAAAACGCTTTCGGCGGTAGTGCTTTCTGTGGACGAGATAACGCTCGCTCTGTTTGGGCACGATACGGGAGAAATGCATGATACATACGTTGAGCGTGCGGAAAAGTATCTGTTTGAAAAAAGCGTCGAGCTTATCGAAACGGGCATAAATGTTATTCTTGACCGGGGTTTCCGGACAAAAGAAGAACGTCAGTTCGCGAGGGATTTTTACAGCTCGCACGGCATAGAATGTGAGCTTCACTATATTGCCGTATCGGACGAGGAATGGCACCGCAGGCTTGTAAAGCGAAATGCCGCCGTTGCCGCAGGAGAAATCTCAGCTTATTACGTGGACGAAGGACTTGCGGCGAAGTTTTCGGCGATCTTCGAGCCACCGAGTGAAGAAGAGATAGACCGATTTACAGAATCCGAATAGTATACCGAAAGGAAGATATAAAAATGAGTGAAATAAGAGACGAAGGACTGTGGGAATCAGGAGCAAGAAAGATCGAATGGGTCCGCAGAAATATGGATATTCTTAACAGCGTCCGCGAGGAATTCGAGCGCGACAAGCCTTTTACGGGGCTTAAAGTCGCGCTTTCGGTGCATCTTGAGGCAAAGACCGCATACCTTTGCAAGGTGCTGGCAGCGGGCGGCGCGGAGATGTATGTTACCGGCAGCAATCCGCTTTCGACGCAGGACGATGTTGCTGCGGCGCTCGTACACGACGGGCTGAACGTTTTCGCATGGCACGGTTCAACGCCCGAGGAATACCATCATCATATTTCGCGGGTAGTGAAGATCGCGCCGAACATTATCATAGACGACGGCGGCGATCTGGTCAACATGATACACAACGAATATCCCGAGCTTATCCCGAACGTGATAGGCGGCTGCGAGGAGACCACTACGGGTATAATCAGGCTGATAGCCATGAATAAGGCGGGAGAGCTGAAA
Source organism: Ruminococcus sp. (assembly GCA_024697705.1). Lineage (GTDB taxonomy): Bacteria > Bacillota > Clostridia > Oscillospirales > Ruminococcaceae > YE71. The sequence goes on along the minus strand of JAILFF010000147.1, from coordinate 6,612 downwards.
TTCCCGATGGTGCTTGTCAACAATGCGAGATGCAAATATCTCTTCGACAACCGCTACGGCACGGGACAGTCGGTTTGGGACGGTATCAACCGCACGACCAATCTTATCGTAGCGGGAAAGAACGTCGTAGTTGCAGGCTATGGCTGGTGCGGTAAGGGCGTTGCCATGCGTGCTAAGGGGCTCGGCGCGTCGGTTATCGTTACCGAGATCGACCCTGTCAAGGCTATGGAGGCTGTCATGGACGGCTTTAAGGTCATGAAAATGGAAGAAGCCGCGAAGATCGGTGATCTGTTTGTTACCGTAACAGGCTGCAAGGACGTTATCACCGACAGCAGCTTTGCAAATCTTAAGGACGGCGCTATCCTCTGCAATGCGGGTCATTTTGACTGTGAGGTAGCTGTGGCGCGGCTGCACGAGCTTGCCGCAGAGGTTTACGAAGCCCGCAATAATATTCAGGGTTACAAGCTGCCCGACGGCAGAACTGTGTTCGTTATCGGCGAGGGAAGACTGGTAAACCTTGCGGCAGGCGACGGACACCCCGCCGAGATCATGGATATGTCCTTCGCAATTCAGGCGCTTTCGGCGGCGTATCTTGTTAAAAACAAGGACAGGCTTAACGAGAAGATAATCAGCGTTCCCGAAGAGATAGACAACGAGGTAGCCGAGCGCAAGCTGCGGTTCTGGGGCGTGGAGATTGATAAGCTGACTCCCGCACAGCACGATTATCTGAACAGCTGGCAGGTTTGATAATTACATCTGATTAAAACCCTCCGTACCCGTCAATAATGAATCAAAGATGTGTTGACCGGCTAACGGGGGGGATTTTATGAAGAAAAAACGTAAATACGCGGCACTTGGCGCAGTCGCGGTGTTTTTGAGCGGGGGATTTGCCTACGGGCTGATCGAGGACATATCCCGTGGATTTACCCATATATCTATGGGAATACTCGGCGGAATGGCGATGCTGCTGATCCACATTCTGAACAGCAGGGAGAGAACGCTGGTCAAGGTGCTGGCAAGGTCACTGATGTCGGCGGTATTCATTACACTCTGCGAACTGCTGACAGGAGAACTGCTGAACGTGCGAATGGGACTTTGTATCTGGGACTATTCCGAGCTGCCGATGAACCTCGACGGGCAGATATGTCCGCTGTTTTCGGGGATATGGTTCGCGCTTTCGGCAATAGGTTCGCTGTTGGACGATATTATAAGGTACTTTATACTTCGCGAAAAAAGAAACTTCATTCTTTTCGGGCGGGAAGAGCTCTATGCTGCCGATACAAATATTTCACATACGACTTGAAGATCCATTAGCCTTATGATGGAGACAAGAAATATATTCATTGTTATTTAAAAAAATCAGATAGATAATCTTGACAATAAATAAAATTTGTGATATAATTTTATTTGTTACATGGGAGAGGTATATGTCCTGTCTCAGCATTGAACCAAAAAAGGAAGATGTGTATGACAGAGCTTGAACGCTTGGATCACGCCGAAGAGCTTTTTAAACGATATGAACTTAAAGAAGCTAAAATTACGCAAAACAAAGAAAATCAGGCGTATCTTCAAACACTGATACATGATGATGTTTACGTTCAGGAATTATTTGACATGAAATCAAGGCTGACCCGCGATACCGGAATAGCAGGCGGTGGGGCTCTTGTTGTTTTCCTTATTGTACTGATTATTTCGAGGACGTTTCTCGTATCGCTCGGGATAGCAGCGTTTGTTTTTATAGGGGCAATGGCTTTTTTTATTTCGTTCAACAGATACAAGCTCGATCAGAAAATGGAAAAACAAAGTGAAACGAATGAGTGGATAATTGACGAAATAGAAAGACTGAGGAATCTTGAACCCGAGATCGTCAAGCTTAAAGAGGATTATGTCAAGGGCCTTGATGAAGAAGTGCCTTTTATCAGTCTCAGCGATGAAAAATATCTGACCGATCTGAGAGAGTACATTGAAACAGGCGAGGCTGATACCTGCGAGGACGCGGCGGGTATTTTGGAACAAAAGTTACTTTTACAGCAGCTTAATTCGCTCATGGAAAATCATGAGATAGAACGCAACTATATCCGCGAGTTGGAAGAGCATGAAAAGGAACGGTTCAATAATCCTTTGGAAAGCATTAAGCCGAGTACGAAAAAATCTCTTAAAGAAAGAATATTCGGCAAGAGACTTAAGAAAAAGAAGAAGTCTTATTTTGATGAGCTTGATGATAACACGGTTGATCCTTACAGCCCCGAGGAGATCATGAAATATGTTAATCGACATAGCAAACATAAGAAAAAACGCTGATAATAATATGACCGTGTACGGTTTTGCCGTATGCGGTCGTTTGCTTTTATCAAGAACAATGTTAAGTAGTCCACTTGACAGAAATCAAGGCACATAGAATTATGTAAAGTTTAGCCACTTTACGTATTTTAGTGATGTTTATCGCTAAATGCTGCCGTATTTCGCGCTTTTACTTGTTTTCAAGCCTATTTACTTTACGGACATTTCACTACGCTTTGACTTGTTAAGTAATATTATTTTACATGGTATTTATAAAAAGGAAGTGATTTTATGCTGAAAGGCAATACAGTGTTGTTGGGTGTTACGGGGAGTATAGCTGCTTACAAAATGGCTGACTGCGCAAGAGAGCTTACCAAGCTCCATGCCGATGTTCATGTTTTGATGACTCGGAATGCCACTCAGTTCATCAATCCGATAACCTTTGAAACTCTCACGCAGCACAAATGCCTTATTGACACATTTGACAGAAATTTTCAGTACAGCGTGGAGCACGTTGCACTCGCTAAGTCTGCCGATATTTTTCTTGTTGCTCCCGCAAGCGCAAATGTTATAGGAAAGATCGCGGGAGGGATCGCCGACGATATGCTCACAACAACCGTTATGGCTTGTACCTGCAAAAAGCTGATCGCTCCCGCCATGAATCATAATATGCTGCATAATCCGATCGTGCTTGATAATATCCAAAAGCTGGAGGATTTCGGGTACGGTATTATCCGACCGATCAGGGGTATGCTTGCCAACGGGGATATCGGTGACGGCAAGCTGCCTGATGTTCAGACTCTTATCGACTATATTGTTCAGGAGCTTGCCTGTGAAAAGGATATGGCGGGTCTGAAGGTGCTGGTTACTGCCGGCGCTACGAGAGAGGCTATTGATCCCGTGCGTTACATAACAAATCGTTCAACGGGAAAAATGGGCATAGCTCTCGCAAGAGCCGCCAGTATGCGCGGCGCGGAGGTCACTCTTGTGGCGGGCAGCTGTACCGAAAAAATGCCTCCGTTTGTCAAGGTCGTGAACGTGACAAGCGCCGATGATATGTTTGAAGCGGTTACGCAGTCTGCCGATGATTACGATATTATTATCAAAGCAGCTGCCGTTGCCGATTATACGCCTGTTGACTGTGCCGAAAACAAGCTCAAAAAGAGCGATTCCGATCTTTCTATACCGTTAAAACGCACTAAGGATATTCTGAAACATCTTGGAGAACACAAACGTTCGGGTCAGCTGCTTTGCGGCTTTTCCATGGAAACGGAAAATCTTATCGAAAATTCGCATAAAAAGCTTATTTCCAAAAATTGCGACATGATATGCGCCAACTCGCTGAAAACAGAGGGCGCGGGCTTCGGCACCGATACAAATGTCATTACCATTATCACTCAAAACGGTACCGTTGCGCTCGAAAAAATGTCAAAGCTTGACGCTGCGCACCGTATTTTGGATGAACTTGTCAATAATTTGTAAATAAATAGTTAATTCGATGCTTGAGTCATTGACATATCTCCGATTTTGTGATAAAATATAAAAGTTAAGTGCTGACATAGAACTACTGTCCGGACATTACTCTGATGGGCTTCTATGATAAAGTCACAAGAATGTTCCGGAAAGGAGGAGAAAGAATGAAAGAGGGTATTCATCCTAAGTATGAGGAAACTACCATTACCTGTGCTTGCGGAAATGTCATCAAGACTCGTTCCACCAAGAAGGATATCAAGGTAGAAATTTGCTCTAAGTGCCACCCGTTCTTCACCGGTAAGCAGAAGCTTGTTGATACCGGTGGACGTGTTGACAGATTCAAGAAGAGATTCAAGCTCGATTGATCGGGCAGAGCGGCAGTCTTTGCCGCTCTTTTTTCATATATTGATTACTCGGTTTTTGTCGTATTTTCACTAAGGAGGCGTATAATAAATGTCTGACAGTTTCAGAACGATAGGCTGTGCCGCGGTCGGTGAGCTTGAAGAAAAGAAATCACGCTTTATAGCGTCGCTTGTGCCGGTGCAAAACGAGGAGCAGGCGATAGAGCATATCAACCGTATAAAAAGCGAAAACCGCAAAGCAAGGCACAATGTTTACGCCTATATCCTTCGTGACGGAAACACGAGCCGTTACAGCGATGATGGAGAACCGCAGGGCACGGGCGGCGTTCCTGTGCTTGAAACGCTCCGAGGCGCGGGGCTTACCGATGTCTGCGTGGTTGTGACAAGATACTTCGGAGGGATTCTTCTTGGGACCGGAGGTCTTGCGAGAGCCTACTCGGGCGCGTGTAAGGCAGCTGTCGATAACGCGCATATTATGGAGATCTGCCGCTGCTCACGCTTCGATTTTAATTGCTCCTACGAGCTTTACGGACGTATCAGCGCCCTGATCCCGGGTTTCGGCGCAAAGGTATTGCGAGAGGATTTTTCCGACAGCGTTTCGATGTCGGTCATCGTCAAAAGCGAGCTGACCGACAACTTTGTCCGTGATCTGACAAATGCCGCTAACGGAAAGATCTGTTTTGATGAAACTGCCGATCTTTTTGAGGATTTCTCCTGAACTGTTTAGTCAGTATGCACAAAATAATTGACAGCATATTGCGTAATAAAGGGTTATTCGGCTCGGATATTGTATAATTATATAGTGACTTTTGTAATAGGTCAATTTTGCGGCTTGGTGCCGCTTATGTCGGGCGGTGATTTTTGTGAATAATAGCAGATTGCCTGATCCTTGTCCGAGAGAGGTATATGAAAATTTTGAACGGGGCTGGCTGTGCAGGGAAGCTTGTCTTTCTTCGGAAACTAAGGGACGGGAGTTCCCGTCGGAGCTTTGTCCCATAAGGACGGAGTTCCAGCGTGACCGTGACAAAGTCATACACTGCAATTCCTTTCGTCGGTTAAAGCTTAAAACGCAGGTGTTTCTGAGCCCTACGGGAGATCATTACCGCACACGGCTCACTCATACGCTTGAGGTCGGGCAGATCGCAAGAACTATCGCCCGCGCTTTTCGGCTGAATGAGGACCTTACCGAGGCTATCGCAATGGCACACGATCTCGGGCATACGCCGTTCGGTCATGCGGGAGAACGCGCACTGAACGTCATTTGCCCTCACGGTTTCAAGCATTACGAGCAGGGTGTTCGAGTTGTCAGGTATATCGAAAACGGCGGAAAAGGGCTCAATCTTACCTACGAGGTTCGCGACGGCATATTAAAGCATACCAATATGGTCGCCGAGACCAAGGAGGGCTATGTCGTCCGTTATGCCGACGTTATTGCCTATCTCAACCACGACATAGACGACGCTATTCGTGCGGGGATACTTACCGAGGAACAGATCCCGCGTGAGATAACCGATGTATTGGGTTCTTCAAAATCCGAGAGGATAACCACGCTGGTAAACGATCTTATTGCGAACGGAGTTGAAGAGCTTCGGCTTTCGCCCGAAACGGACAAGCAGTTCGTTAATCTCAGAAATTTTATGTTTGAGAATGTTTACCGCAATCCGACTTGTAAATCCGAGGAATCAAAGACCGAATCCATGCTTGGCAGCCTTTACGGATATTATATGAGAGATATCTCGCGCCTGCCCGAGCTCTACCGCAAATTGGCGGAAAGGTTCGGCAAGGAAACGGCGGTGTGCGATTACATAGCAGGAATGAGCGATAAATACGCCGCCGATCTTTTTTCGGAAATCTATATTCCTGCCGCATGGAGCAGAAGATGATGTTTACTTAGTTAAAGGAGGGGATTTTTACGGCTTTTCCTCCGGAATTTACCGAAAGATTGAAATCTGCAAATCCGATAGCTGACGTTATCGGAGAGTATGTTAATTTAAAAAAGACGGGACGGGATTATGTCGGTCTGTGTCCCTTTCATAATGAAAAAACGCCTTCGTTCCATGTTCACCCCGATAAGGAATTTTTTTACTGCTTCGGCTGCCATGTCGGCGGCGATATTATCACGTTTATTATGAAATATCAGAATCTCGATTACATGGAGACCGTCAAGCTGCTTGCCGAACGCGCCGGTATCGAGCTTCCGACCGACAGCAGCAATTATGCCTACGAAACGGGGCAGAACGGCAAAAAACACAGAATTACTCTTGCCGACAAGAAAAAGGTCTACGAAATGAACCGTGAGGCGGCAAGGTTTTTCTATCGGCAGCTTTTTACTCCAGAGGGTAAAAGGTGCCTGCAATATCTTATTGATGTGCGCGGGCTTAAGGCTGCTACAATAAAGCGCTACGGCATGGGATATGCTCCCGACAGCTGGAACGCGCTGAAAAACTATATGATGGGACTGGGGTATACCGAACAGGAGTTGGAATACGCTCATCTG
>JAILFF010000136.1 GCA_024697705.1 Ruminococcus sp. | reverse complement strand
GGAACCCCGAAAGGCGCAGTCCGTAATCGGCGACGCGCTCCATAATGTCGGCGTAAGCCTTGTCGCGGCGCTCGGAAAGCCTTGCTACTTCGGGGCGAATTTCTTCGAGCTGCTCGCGGGGACCCATTCCCGAGCGGCTGTCGATGCTCGCGCCGGGCACAAACAGAGCGTCATGCAGACCGCCGACTCGCACCATAAAGAACTCGTCAAGGTTGCTGCGGAAAATCGAAACGAATCCCAGCCGTTCGAGCAAAGGATTGTGCGGATCCTCCGCTTCTTCGAGAACACGCTCGTTGAAGCTGAGCCACGAAAGCTCGCGGTTCAAAAAGCAGCGGTATTTATCATCGGCGGCGGAAGCTTTGACCGCAGCGCCCGAAGAATTTGTTTTGGAATTGCTCATGATGACCTCCATATGATTGCCGTGTGGAAACCGCATCTTTAAGCTTGTAAAGAACGCCCAAAAATCCCCGAACAGCAGAATAAATTTATATTTATTATATCAACGAAAAATCAATAATTCATGAACATACTATATATTTTTCGTAAGAAATAAAAACGCAAGACCAATCAAAGAGCTCACCGGTCAATGCCGTCCCGATAGCAGCACATTTTGTTTACATTTTTTTTACGCAAAACACGAAATTGACCATTGACAGACCCGAATTAATGTGATATAATAATACTGTTGTTCGGGGTGTGGCGCAGGTGGTAGCGCGCTACCTTGGGGTGGTAGAGGCCGTGGGTTCAAGTCCCGTCACTCCGACTGACGCAAAGCTCGCAAATCGAAAGGTTTGCGAGTTTTTTGTTGTGTTAAAATTGCCGTTTGTCCATTGGTTGTCCGTTATAAAGCAGGTAGGCTTAATAGGAATTGCTTGCTTTCTTATTGACCCGCTGCCCCGCCGAAGAAATAGTTATCCTGCATTTACCACTGTTCTCGGGAGCAGGCGGTTTTTTTGTTGCCGAAATCAAGTGCGGGCGTTGGCGGCTCGGAAAGCGACTGTTTCTCCGACATTTTGCCCCACGCTTTGTTGTGATCGTCGGCTTTGTTCGCCCACGCTTTAGCCAAATTCGCTTAATTGTCCTAAAAATATCTGTCCCGCCTGTATTGCAGATAATACAAAAATGTGATATAATAAATTCGGAATATGCTCACAATGAGGTGATGGAGATGGAAACAAATATCAGACCGTACACGTTATTCTGCGATAATACCTGCGACTTGCCACCCGAACGCGTCGCACAGATGGACTGCAAGCTTATCCCGCTGACTTTCGAGATCGACGGCAAGTCTTATACCACCGACGATATTCCCATGAAGGAATTCTACGAGCTCATGAGAACCGACACCGTGACCAAGACCTCGCAGATCGCGATAGGTACCTACACCGAGGCGTTTGAAAAGGAACTCGCTGCAGGGAACGACATTTTATATCTCGCGTTTTCCTCGGGTCTCAGCGGCAGTTACAGTACCTCGCTGCTCGTCAGTGAGACGCTGCTCGAAAAGTATCCCGAACGAAAAATAATTATTGTCGATTCGCTGGCGGCTTCGTCGGGCGAGGGTCTTATGCTGCTCTATGCGGAACAAAAAAAGCGCCAGGGTTACAGCATAGACGAGCTTGAACACTGGCTGCTCAATAACCGTGAAACGTTCTGCCACGTTTTTACGGTAGACGATCTTAAATATCTGTTCAGGGGCGGAAGAGTTTCCCGCGCCGCCGCGATAGCGGGGACTATGCTCGGCATAAAGCCTGTGCTGATCGTTGACAACGAAGGACATCTTATCCCGCAGGCAAAGGTCCGCGGCAGAAAGCAGACGATCAAGAAGCTCGGCGATATGATACGCGAACGTATGGGCAGCTACGATAACAAGTACGTCACCATAAGCCACGGCGACTGCATTGAGGACGCAAACGCCGCCGCAGAGATGATGAAGGATATATTCGGGCAGAGGACCGAGGTCATCATCTCATACACGGGACCTATCATCGGAGCGCACTCGGGTCCCGGCACGCTGGCACTGTTCTTCCGCGGCGACCACCGCTAAAAAAAGGGGGCTTTCCCATGAACAATATCGAGCTTGCAAAGCAGGCTGTGAAAATAACCTCCGCCCGCTGCTACGACCTTGACGGCAATACCGTTCAGCTTCCGCCCGTCGATTTCGACTATGCGGAGGTATACTCTCCCGATGACGGCGCTGAACTGCTCAAAGAGGACATTTCGGAGCTGTTCGGGGATAAGCTCTGCCGCATTTCCGTAACAAACAAAGATTCGTTTCAGGCGGCTGCGGCATTTGATTACCCGCTCGTCATGAACTTTGCCAACGCCCATGTGGCGGGCGGCGGGTTCAAACTCGGGGCGAACGCGCAGGAGGAGGCACTTTGTCGGTGCAGCACGCTCTACGCCTCGATAAGCTCGTCGAAAGCGGCTGAGATGTACCGTTACAACAACACACATTTGAGCGCGGTCGAGTCGGATTATATGCTGCTCTCGCCCGAGGTGTGCGTTTTCCGCGATACCGAAAGCGGACTGCTGAAGGAGCCGTTCCGTGCGGCAGTCATCACCGTTCCCGCTCCGAACAAGCGCGGCGCCGCAATGCTCGCGGGCGAGAAAAAGATCGCCGCGGCGATGACCCGCAGGATACGGATAATGCTAAGGATAGCGGCAAAAAACAAGTTCCGCAGTCTGGTTCTCGGGGCTTGGGGATGCGGCGCGTTCGGAAATCAGCCCGAGAATGTCGCTCAGTATTTCAAAACGGTGATTATCGGCGAGGAATACGGAAAATGTTTTGACGAGATATGTTTCGCGATCTACGGCGTACCCGACGGCATGAACATAACGGCTTTCACAGATGTTTTCGATAACAGAAATTGAGAGTAAAAACGGTTGCCATGATCGAAACGTTACCGTCAAAGCAGAACCGAGCCTTATATATAATATAGTATATATAGTGCGCAAAGACCTCGATTACCAAAAAATAATCATCAAAAAGGTTTTGACAAACCGAAAAAGATGTGATATAATTATGTATACCGAACGAGATTCACATGAGAGGACGTTTTTGATATGAGCTTTGACTGCATCGGAGCTATCATCGACCGCGAGATCGCGGCACACAGCGAGAACGGCGCGTCGTTTGTTATCACAAAGGACGGCAGGACGGTCTATGATCATTCCGCGGGGCTTGCCGATATCGAAAACGGACTGCCCTTCGGCACCGATACGATCTGCCGCGCTTTCTCCTGCTCAAAAATTGCTACGTCCGTTGCGGCTGTGCAGCTGATAGGTCGGGGAAGGCTCGATACCGCGTGGGAGCTTTCAAGGTTCTACCCCGAATTCTCAGAGCCCTTTTATATAAGGAACGGAGAACGCTGCCCGAGTCCCCCGATAACCGTCCGCGACCTGCTCAACATGACCTCGGGGATACCTTACCCGGGCGATTCGCGGGAGGGCGGCGAAGGTATGTCGGATCTGTGGGGCAGGCTCGACCAAAGCATACGTGACGGAAGATCGCTCACGACGCAGGAGTTCGCACAGCTTGCGGGCAAGCAGCCGCTTATGTTCCCCGCGGGTGAACAGTGGATGTACGGCTCGTCGGCGGACATTCTCGGCGCCGTTATCGAAAAGGCGGCGGATATGCGCCTGTCGGAGTACATGAAGATAAACATCTTCGACCCGCTCGGCATGGAGGATACCGCGTTTTACGTGCCACGGGAAAAGCGCGGCAGGCTCGCGGTGCTCTACGAAAACGCGGGAGAAAATCCGAAAAAATCCGAATGGGTGAACCTTGCCGTCTACGATCACGACAGTCCGCCGGCGTTTGAATCGGGCGGAGCCGGTCTCTTCTCGACGGCTGCCGATTACGCGAAGCTCGGCGCCGAGCTTTCGGCGGGAGGCAAGGGAGTGATCAGCCGCGCTGCCGTGAGCTTTCTCGCCGAAAACGGTCTGGACGCCGAACAGCGGCGCACCTACGACTGGGACTCGGTCAGAGGGCACGGCTACGGGAATCTCGTAAGGATAATGGAGGACAGGAACCGCTCGGGGCTGATGGCAGGCAAAGGCGCTTTCGGCTGGGACGGCTGGACGGGTACCTATCTTCTTTGTGACACAAATGTGAAAATGTCTTTCACATTATTCGTGCAGCGCTGCGGCGCAAGCACGACTCAGTTAGCAAGAAATGCCGTAAATGCCGCGTATTTTTCACTTTAATTAAGGTCAAGTCCTCTGCTTTGTACAACAGAAAACTGTGTGATTAGTGAAAAATACACAAACAATACGCCTTCAGTTATGCAAATCTCCAAATGATTTCGCAAATCATTGACAAAGCGTGTTCAAGATGTTATAATATAGAGGTAAAAAAGTTTGTATTTCTTGATAACCATTATCAATATAACGGAGGGAAATAAGCTATGAAAACATCAAGATTTATTGCCGGACTTTCGGCAGCAATTATCGCTGCTTCCATGACAGCTGCGATTCCGGCATCTGCTGCTCAGAATTCTGTTTGGGATAACGGATATTCCTACAATGCGGATTACGACCTGATCGACGTTGTAAACGCTTTCTCTGACGCCGGCTTCGATGCTCAGAACGTTCAGAATTTAAGAAACTTCCTTATCCTCAACGGTGAGTTCTTTGACGGCAATGATTACCTGAGAATGATCTCTGCTGCTGAAGAGATCAAGCTCCTTTATATCAGACCTCTTTCTATCGACAAGCTCGGTAAAGAGCCTAAGGATATGACCCAGAAGGACAGATACTTCATCTATGACCTTCTCCAGCCCGCTGCTAAGGATGCTATCATGAAGAAGTTTGAAAAGGTTGCAAACTCCTTCTACATCACCACTACTTGGGATGTTCTGACCGTTAAGACTGACACGACCTCTAAGGACTATGCTCTTTGGTATGGTACCCTCGATGTAACCAAGGCTACCAGAAAGGCTGATTACAGGCAGGTTTCCACCAACGTTGTAAACAAGGCAGCCAGCACCGG